>NZ_JAUBQU010000290.1:0-1355 GCF_036701435.1 Microcoleus sp. Pol12A5 | reverse complement strand
ACTCTCCACAGCAATCTAGAATTGGTAGAGCCGCTAACTGAGTTAATTTATCGCAAAACATCAGGTAATCCTTTCTTTGTTAATGAATTTCTTAAAACTATATATCAAGAAAATTTATTAAAGTTCGATTGGCAACAGCGTTGTTGGGTCTGGGATATCCCGCAAATCGATGCTTTAAGTATCACAGAAAATGTTGTGGATTTGCTGATAGACAAATTAAAAAAAATACCCGATGCGCCTCAGCAGGCGTTGCTTCTGGCTGCTTGTATCGGGAATAGCTTCGATCTGAAAACGCTCTCTATAGTCTATGAAAAATCCCTTACAGACACATTTGTAGATTTACTACCGACTATCCAGTCCGGGCTGATTCAACCTACTTCATCGCTAGAAACAACCTCAAACAATCCCATCGATTCCTCTTTGATTATCCTGAATTATAATTTTCAACACGATCGCGTCCAGCAAGCCGCCTATGCCTTGATTGATGAAAATGACAAGGAAACCGTTCATCTTAAAATTGGCAGGCTGTTACTTACAAATACACTTCCAGATGAATTGGAAGAAAATATCTTTGCCATAGTCGATCATCTTAATAAAGGCAAAAACTTGATTGCAGGCAAGGCAGAAAAAGTGCAGTTGAGTCAATTGAATCTCAAGGCAGGTAAAAAAGCCAAAGAAGCTACGGCATATACGGCTGCTAAAGAATATTTTATATCGGCAAAGTTTTTTTTTACTGGCAATATATGGAAAGGAAAAAATAATTATAAAATGGCTATGGATTTATATAAAAATCTAGCCCAGGTTGAATATCTCACTAGCAACTTTCAAGAGTCAGAATTGCTGATAGAATTGGCTATTAATAGAGCGAAGTCAGCGCTAGAACGCTCGGAATTCTATTATTTGCTAATCGAACTATATACCATGCAGGGCAAATACTTGGAGGCGATTGAGGTTGGTCGAACAGCTTTAGCGCAATTGGGGATCGACTTTCCAGATGGCGACTTTAACAAAGCTGTTGAAGCTGAATTAGGTAAGTTTAGCGAAATTTTAGGAAACCGAGAAGTTGCTTCGCTGATTGACAATCCAGAAATGGAAGACCCGATCAAGCAGATGGCCTTAGAGCTATTGATAAAAATGTTACCGCCAAGCTACTTAGGCGCTCCCCAAATTGCCGGTGTTGTAATGGCTAAATCTGCCAATTTGAGCGTTGAATACGGTCATACATCCAAATCTGCAATTAGCTACGGTATATTTGGTATGCTACAGGCAATGTTAGGCAACTATCAGTTAAGTTACCAACTCACCCTGCTAGGATATCAGTTAAGTAAAAAGTTCGATGATTTATACTCTATAAG
>NZ_JAUBQU010000024.1:0-68375 GCF_036701435.1 Microcoleus sp. Pol12A5 | reverse complement strand
TCAGTAAAACCTGCCTTTTCAAAAGCTTTGTTCCACTCCAAAACGCCCTCGCGAATTGCGTTTCGGTATTCGGGAGGCACATTATTTTCAATCCAAAAGACGATCGGCTGTACCGGAGGCGACATCGGCGCTGTCGGGATTTGCTTTTGCAAATGCCAGCGATTAATATAGCGCACAAAAGGCTCCCGGCTGCTCTTGTCAGAAAAGTCCTTATATGCTGTAAGAAAATAGCCCACTCGCTCGTCCGCCAGTCTGGGGCGGTAGCCGTTATTTAGCGGCACTTCCGAGAAACTGTAATGAATGCGGAGGTTAAAAGCCCGACTGTCAGGAACCGAAGGTAAATAGTTAACTTGACTGTCATTATCGCTAGAAAAACCATAGACAGAAGCAATCTCCACATTCAGTGGAAACGCTTTAACATCTTTAAAAGAAGACTTGTCTGCATCGATCGAGTACGAAGCGCCCAAAATCATCGGCAAAATCGCTTTTACCCCTGGTAAATCGCGTTTTTCGCTCATTAGCAAATCTCCTAAATCGATTAGCAGAGTTTGTTTTTGCGGATGAATGCTTTTGAGAGGCAAAGAATAGAGAATCGAATCGCTAAATCCCCGTGCTACCGAACCTGCTTGCGGATCGCCCGGAGTTGTGCGAAAATTTACATTTGGTATCACAAACTGCACGTTATTTTGGACGCGCCGCAGTTGAAACAAGAAATCGCCGAGCGGCATTCCGCTCAAAATGCCCGATTCTCCCAAACCCGATGCCAATGTCACAAAGCAGAGGAACTTTTTGTTGAGTTGTTCCGGTTTAATTTCCAGATATACTTTATCAGTGGCTTGATTGCGGTAAAGAGTAAATAATCCCTCTAACTGTTGTGCGTCTTTAACCACCTGTTCAAAAGGTGCCAGAGTTGGCTGTTCGCTACTTTGTTCGTTGCTGGGCGGCCCAGAGGATAAAGCTAAAGGTAAAAAGAAACCTTTATACAAACTGAAGCAGAAAAATGCTAAAGATAATATAAAAAATATCAAAGGCAGATTTTTTCTAGGATTTTTTATCTGTGTATTTTGGCTATTTTCAGGAAATATCAATCTTTTCATTTTCAGTATTTAGCCGCCGGAAAGAATAGTTTTGAGATCGTCGCGCAGCACTCGCCACGCTGGATCCCTTTAACTTCTAAAATAACTCAAAACTCAAAAGTCAAAACTACTGTTGCGCCGGCCAGGGAATCATGGGATCTTGAGCCAACCGCTTAGACACTGCAACTGCACCGTAACGGTTGAGGTGGCTGGGGTCGGAAAAAGATTCCCGCGCCTGCGGCCACAATAAACTCTTATCTAGGAAAATTAGTCCGCTTTGGGCTGCTAATTCTTGCATATATTGCCGGAATTCTTGTTCGTAACCTGTCCGCACCGGATCTAAATAATCTTCAGTCAGAGGCATATTTACAAACACGAGATTGATGTTGCGAACCTTGGTAAATTCGATAAGATTTTTGAGTGCTAGAGCTTGTTCGCCAATCAATTTAAAATTTTGATAATCGGAGTCGTAATAACCAGATACTTTCGGGTGCTTCTGAAAGTATGTTTCGGGATTGAAGCGTATATCGATCGGCAAAAAGCCATTTGGTTGATACTCGCTGACTGGTTTACTCGCACCGGTTGGCTGGGCATTTTCCGTTGTTTGTTCGCCCAGGGCTGCGGTTTGGGGGCTGTCGGTTGCAACAGGAGCTGATGGATTAACGATCGATCGCAAAAACCCTTTAAGTCGATCGCGCTTTTTATAAATTGCAGAACCCTCAACCAACTTCTGACTCACCAATTGCTGAACGTTAGCTTGAGTTTGTCCCAAATTGTTTACCAATTCAGTGGCAGTCGCCACCGGATTGTTGGCGCTTTCGTTCGATGTTTCGGATTCTAATTGATTGGTGCGGATCAGAAAACTACCTCGGCTCAATTGCCTGTAACCTTCCGAAGAAGCGATCGCACTAAAAGTCAAATCCGGCCGCCCGCTGTTGAGAGCCCTCGCCCCGTCCGCCAACACCAGCAATTTTGGCAGTTGTTGCGGCGGCAAAATCCGGCGGACGATCGAATCTACAACCTGCAGAGTAGCTCCATTCACTCCAAAATTGTAAGCCGTCAGCCCCGGGTAGCCCGAAGCTGCCAAAGCTGTTTCCAACACCGCCGGGTCGATGCCCCGCAGCGCCCTCGAACTACCGACAATTAAAATATCCGGCGGTTTTTTGTGCAGGTGGATGTACTCTTGATAGCGCGCTATCTGGTCGTCAAGCTGCTCGCTCCTCAAAGTCGGGAACACCGGAGGAGCAGAAACATCAGCTACAGGAACGCTAGTATTTCCCGGTTTCGTAAACCCAGAACCATTGAAAGCCTCTTGCTGGTTCGCCGACGGCGACGGCTGCAACGGAATTTGAGGCAAATTCACCTCATCAGCAGGGGGAATGGGGTTCGGCGTTTCCTTCGGAAGTGAGGCTGTAACGTCGCCCAAAGCCTTGGGAGCTGAATTTTGACAGTTGGGCCCTCTGCAAACTTCGGAAGCGCTAGGAGCTTGACTGACAGTCGCAGATTGCAGAAATAAACCCAGCAGCCAATCGGTATTGAAAGTCAGCAGACAGCCGGCGATCGCCCAAATCAAAGCCATGCCGGCCGCGCGATCGGCTCTCACGCCCCCCGGCGCAGCAGCATTTGTTGACAAACCATCGTTGGGAACAAACAAACCCGAAGCGACAAGCGGTTGCACCGCAGCTTGAACGAATTGCTCGCCCAGATTGTATCCGGGGAGTCTGATTTTGAAGCGGGGCCGCCAGGAGTTGGGCATCGGAGCATCGAACACCAAGTTGTCGCCCAAACCCGAAAAACTCCCATCCTCGGCCGGCGCAAACTCCGGCATCGGTTCCTTTTGCAACACAGCCACTTGGGAGGGAGCCGGTGCGGGTGCCGCTGATTCCTCGTTAACAGCCGTTCTGAGGTCGATTGCGTAGCGCCACAGGGGCAGTTTCTGGCCGGCGCGCCGTCCGTAGACTCGCACCCCTGCCACTCCCGGAATTTGTAAGTGCCGTAAAAATTTCGCCACCGGCGGGCCTACCTTCGACTGAGAAGGGCAAGTCAGAGCTTCTGTCATGACGTGCAGCACGTTGGCTTTTTGCAGCACGACAGCCCGAATCCCTCCTGTTTCCAGCTTGCGTCTGAGATTGGGGTTGAGCAACCTGTTCAATAAAAAAGTCAGAGCCAATTGGTCGCCCTCGACTGCCAGCGTTCTAGCGTTTGCAGCCAAGTCGGGGTGGTGGGCGGCAGGCAAGTCCACCCAGTCTATCCACACCGGGGACTCCGGCGCCGCCTGAGAGTCCTTGGCTGGTTCTACGCCGTAGATAGTAGCTGCGCGGATGCCTTGGGGCGCAAACGAGGCTAACAAAGGGGCGATCGCGTCGGTGGTTTGGTGCTTATCCGGGTATTCTTGCCGTTTAGGCTTTTGTCCTTTTTTGGCAGTTTTGCTGCAAAACAGGTGGAGGGTTGCTTCTTTGAGGGTAGCCCGCACTTCGACTCTCGATGCAGCCAAGTGTTGATTTAGCAGTTTGGCGATCGACTGTACGTCTCCCCACCTGGCCCATTCCTTGAGAATTTTGTCCGGCGAAGTCAAATCCACCCGCAGCAGCCAGTCCGGCTTCGCTTCGCCGCTGACTTGGCTGGCGATCGCGGCTTCCCGGAAATCCTCTAGTTGCAGTTTCCGCAGCCGGCCGGCGATGGGTTCGGCCAGCAATGAGGGGTCTGGGCTGTAAGCTGACTCGCACAGCACCAGCAGTCGGCGTTCCTTGGGCTTGATATTTTCCGGCGCATTCACCGGCAGGGTTTCCCGGCTGGTTTTGAGTTCTTTTTCGCGAATGCTTACTTTCACCGAAACTCCCATCGGGCCGAGGATTTCGCTGAGATAGCTGGCGATCGCATCTGGATAGCCCCGGCGCGCCAACGTTTCCGGCGAAACTGTCAATGTTCCACCGCGATCGCCCTCGCCTGAGTCAGCTTCGGGGGATTGAATCAAAGCCACCGCGCCACGGTTCGCTTTCTGCTGCGGGGGAACGGTCCAAGCGAAAGCTTCCCGCGTCGCAGCAGCCGAAGTGTCGATCGTCACGGGGGAAGTTTCAAAAGCTTCTGGGTATTGAATGCGGGAGGCTATCGGCAGACTTTCGGCGTCAAAATCCAGTTCTTCCCGTACTTGCGGCGGGTGGGCCGCTATTTCTACCGGTTTTGGTGTCTGTTTGAGTTTCTGGTTGTCATTCTTAAATTTGCCGAAAAATCCGCCTCTGTTAGGGCTTGCTGGCGGTTCGTCGGGGGAGATCGCTGGCGGCGGCGCTTCGGTAACTTTTGGTTCTGGTTGCTGTGGCTGTTGCTGTCGCTTGGGACTGCTGCAATCGAGCCGGACTGTCCAGTCATTTTGTCGGGAACCGATTTTGCGGCCGCACAGAAACAACTGGTAAATTTTAGGTCGATCGGGCAGCAGTCGCGTTAAATCAGTGTGTTCGAGGGCGTTGGTAAATCTCGCCGTCACCAATTCTTGAGACGGACACTGCGCTGCTTCGCACAAAATGTGCAGGTGATTTCCCCGCAAACGCGCTTGTACTTGAACTTCGGGAAGCCCTAAAGCTTCTTGCGCCCACTGCGACGCGCTCGATCGATTGTCTGCCAATATGCTCCCGTTCGCATTCAACATGAAACTCTAAATTTTGCCAAAGCTGGTTTTGTTTTCTAGAAATAGCACAGTTACAGATTTTACAGACAATTATTTGATTTGCCGAGGCTAACCGTTTTCTCTGGTTTAAGCCATGCTGGACTTAGTGTCTTGCCTTGTATCCCCTCGGCTTTGAGCCGTTGGGGAATATTTTTTTGATAGTACCTCGACATTTTGGCACAGATAGGTCCAACTTAAGCCAAGCAATAAGTTATTCGTCATTAGTCATATCGTTTCCGTTTGCATCCGAATAATAATTAGACCTCTCTCATGATTCTTGTGGAACAGGCATCCTGCCTGTTGAAGACTGGCTTTTCGGGAAATGTCTATTATTTTCCGACTGTAGTGCTGTGGTTTCGTCATGCTCCGCGGAGAGAGTCGCACGATGATCGATACCATTCGGGGAGTATCCGGATTTTATACAAAGCGTTTTTTCCGAGTGCGAGCTTAATATCTCGCGAGAAGATATTTATAGACTTGGCTGCGCGGGGACGATCGCTTGCAGGATATCATTCCGATGTCACCCGATTTGAGTTCAGAAGTCATTAGTCAGAAAGCAGCGGTCAAGATGATTATTTGCCTTGTAAACTGAGGATTACGGATTGACACAGGAGAAATTTATGCCGTCGGAAAACCAAGACTTGCTCAAAAATAAAACACCTAACAGTCCAAAGTTGCCAGTTCCCTCAGACATTTTATTGAGCTTGGTCGCCTTACCCATGCTAGGCGGGTTGGTGGTGGCTAAAGCTGCTGCTGAGTTTGTTGCGTCGATCGGCGTTGAAAGCGAAGAAGTCTTTCGGGGGTCGCGCCTCCCCGTGCTCAACTTTCCTCAATCACACGACTAGAAAGACCAAGGAAGGATGCTGCAGCTAGAAGTTTAATTTTTTGACCCCGCCTAAAAAGGCATACTAGCCCCCGACTCCTGTCGTGGAGAGATAAAAATTTTCGACCCTAGTTTAACTTCCCAGATTCATCTTTGGAGTAAATCTAAAATTGTTCGACTGAGCGCGACTCAACTGAGCGCTCGCCGAACGTCTCAGGCTGAGCGTCTAAAATCTAAAATCGCAAGTCAACTGATATGAAAGCTTGACAATAGGTACAATCTGTGGCCTAAGAATTAATCTTTCCTTATACTTTGTACATAAGTGCCTTCTACTTTCTACGTTGCAATAAGTTGTCTCAAATTTGACTGCAAACAAAAGTGTTTTAGGCGAAACTAAACCATACAATTTTCTTGACACCCGCAGCTATTGAGGAACAGCCCGATGAGTTCAGTCCTCCAGTCTTCAGAACAGGCTATTGATGCAACATCTATTTCCTATTCTCCCGCTTACTCAAAATCAGACCTGTTTCTGCGCAATCGCCTCAAAGTAGTAGAGGACTTGTGGGAATCGGTGCTGCGACAGGAGTGCGGGCAGGAATTGGTGGATTTGCTGCAACAAATGCGATCGGTCAATTCCGCCGAGGGACAGGCCACTCACTTTCGCGAGTCGAATGTCGTACAGCTAATTGAAAAGCTCGACCTTAACGCCGCCATCCGCGCCGCTCGGGCTTTTGCACTGTATTTCCAGTTAATCAACATAGTCGAACAGCACTACGAACAGCGAGACCAACAGTTAGCTTACACTAGCAGCAACGATGCTGGTGGGCGGATGTTTTCTAAGCTGCCAGGACAAGCAACGGATGCCCCCGATCGCCCGCGGCACAGGGAAGGCCCAGACCCCGCCCAAACGCCTCTGAGCAAGGCAGACAGCAGCGAGACGATCGCTCGAGATGCCGGCACTTTTCACCAACTTTTCCCGATGCTGCTGCGCTTGAACGTGCCCAGCCAGCAAATTCAGCGCTTGATCGATCAGTTAGACATCCGCTTGGTATTCACCGCTCACCCGACGGAAATTGTCCGCCACACGATCCGCACCAAGCAGCGGCGAATGGCGAAGATTCTCCAACAGCTAGACCAAGTTGACGAAAAATTTCAGGTGATCGGGGCCGACTCTCAAAGCCCCTACCCGGTGTCTTGCTGGGAAGCAGCAGGTCTCCAAGAGCAACTGATGGAAGAAATTCGCCTCTGGTGGCGCACTGACGAATTGCACCAGTTCAAGCCGACTGTGCTTGACGAGGTGGAGTACACTCTGCACTACTTTGAGGAAGTGCTGTTTGATGCTATTCCCGAACTCTACCACCGCTTAAAGCAAGCTCTGCACGCTTCTTACCCTTATCTGAAACCGCCGAGTTACAATTTTTGCAAGTTCGGTTCTTGGGTGGGTTCTGACAGGGACGGCAACCCTTCTGTGACTCCGAAAGTTACTTGGCAAACGGCTTGCTATCAGCGCCACTTGGTGCTAGAGAAGTACATCAGCGCGGTGAAACGGCTAAATGAACTGTTGAGTTTGTCGCTGCATTGGAGCGACGTGCTGCCGGAATTGCTCGAATCTCTCGATCGCGACAGATCGGAATTTCCGGAGGTTTACGAGCAGTGGGCGATCCGCTACCGCCAAGAACCTTATCGATTGAAGCTGGCTTACGTGCTGCAGCGGCTGGAAAATACGCGCGATCGTAATTGGCGGCTCTACAAAGGAGACGAGTTGCAGCGGGAACGCGAAGCTTTGTCGGAAAATCCCGGAATGACAGGCCTTTATCGATCGGGCGCTGAGTTTTTAGCCGAGCTGCAGCTCATCGAGCACAATTTAGTGGAAACAGGTTTGAGCTGTCGGGACTTGGAAAATCTGCTCTGCCAAGTAGAAATTTACGGGTTTAATTTGGCTTACCTAGATATTCGCCAAGAATCAACAGTACACTCCGACGCTTTGAGCGAAATTGCTGAATACTTGCAAATTTTGCCAAAGTCTTACAATCAAATGTCGGAAGGCGATCGAATTATTTGGCTGGCAACGGAACTGCAAACTCGCCGCCCTTTAATTCCAGCAGAATTACCCTTTTCTCCCAAAACTTGCGAGACGATCAATACCTTCCGAATATTGAGGCAAATGCACCAGGAGTTTGGTCCGGAAATTTGCCAAACATACGTGATCAGCATGAGTCACGATGTCAGCGATTTGCTGGCGGTTTTGTTGTTAGCAAAAGAAGCAGGACTTTACGACCCGGCGACTGGAATTAGCAGCTTTCAAGTAGTTCCTCTGTTTGAAACGGTGGAAGATTTGAAAAAAGCGCCTGCAGTAATGCAGCAGTTATTTGAATTACCGCTTTATATGGCTCTACTAACAGGAGGATACGCGCAGGAATTAGCGGAAAAAAGTGCAGAAAATATCCAAGGTTCAATTGAAACTCTCAAATTGCAAGAGGTGATGCTGGGCTATTCGGACAGCAATAAAGATTCGGGTTTCCTCAGCAGCAATTGGGAAATCCACAAAGCTCAAAAGGCTTTGCAAATGGTTGCGGAAAAATACAATGTAGAGTTGCGGATTTTTCACGGCCGAGGCGGTTCGGTAGGGCGCGGCGGCGGCCCTGCTTACAAGGCTATTTTGGCTCAGCCTGGAAAGAGTATTAGCGGGCGAATTAAAATTACTGAACAAGGCGAGGTTTTAGCTTCTAAATATTCTTTGCCGGAGTTGGCGCTTTACAATTTAGAAACGGTAGCGGCGGCGGTAATTCAAGCTAGTTTGCTGCACACTGGTTTCGATGGCATCGACCCTTGGAATGAGATTATGGAAGAGTTGTCGGTGAGATCGCGATCGCACTACCGCCATTTAATTTACGAACAGCCGGATTTAGTCGATTTCTTTCACCAAGTTACCCCGATTCAAGAAATCAGCCAGTTGCAGATTAGTTCTCGCCCGGCCCGGCGGGGTGGTAAAAAAGACATCAGCGGTTTGCGAGCAATTCCGTGGGTTTTTAGCTGGACTCAAAGCCGCTTTTTGCTGCCTTCTTGGTACGGTGTCGGCACAGCTTTGCAAGAGTTTTTGCTGGAGGAACCGGAAGAACACATGAAACTTTTACAGTATTTCTACTTGAAGTGGCCATTTTTTAGAATGGTAATTTCTAAGGTGGAAATGACTTTATCTAAGGTGGATTTGCAAATTGCAGAGCACTACGTGCGGGAGTTAGCTTTGCCGGCTGAAAAGGAGCGTTTTAAGGCTTTATTCGATCAAATTGCTGCCGAATTTCACTTGATTCGCGATTTGGTTTTAACGATTACCGGACACCAACGTTTATTGGATGGAGATCCGTCGCTGCAGCGTTCGGTGCAGTTGCGAAATGCGACGATTGTGCCTTTGGGTTTGTTGCAAGTTTCGCTGCTGAAACGCTTGCGGCAGCACGGTAGTGGCGGGGTTCCGGGGGTGATTCACTCGCGTTACAGCAAGGGTGAATTGTTGCGGGGAGCTCTGCTGACGATTAATGGCATTGCTGCAGGGATGCGGAATACCGGCTAGGGAAATAGTTTTGAGTTTTGAATTAGTGGTAAGGTGCGCTGCAGGCACCTTGCTACTGGTAGTTTCAGAATTGGCGCGATCGCCGATTGTAGTCACAGCCATAGAAAACTGTTCGCTATCCTAGCTGAGATTTTTTTATGTCTAAACGCAAACAGTCTGAAGGTTGTCGCCCGATACTGCGACGCACTTTTTTATTTTTAACGGGCATAGCTTTGGCGCGGGTTGCGGCTGACTATTTTGCGATCGCCCAAAACCGAGATAGTTTCTTGACTCTCATGGGTCAACTGTGGCAAAAGTCACTCGCTTTTTTATCAAGTATACAATCAAATCAACCTCCTCAACATCTGCCCAGCCATCCCGTTGTAAAATCAGGGAAAACTCCTCAAACTCTGTCCAGAAATCCCATAGTAAAATCGCCGCAAACTCCTCAACGAAATGCCGCCAATTATCCTTTTGTGCAGTCTCAACCTCAAATTATCAGACGTTCCGCTAAGCAAGCAAAACCTGTACAAGTCAGCAGTCAAAATGTAGGTGGCGCAAGTTTTTATCTCACAACTATTGACCTCGCCGATCCAGAAATTTACATCACAATTGGGTTAGCTAATAATGCAGATTTTGCAAATACTTCTAAAGTAACGCGGGGCGACGAACACTTTGAAAATATGGTGTCGCGTTACCGGGCTGCTGTTGTTGCTAACGGGACTTTTTTTGGTAAAGATGAGCAGAAATCTGTGCTGGGAAATATGGTGGCAGCGGGTAAGTTTCTTAAATACAGCCGATGGGAAAATTACGGCACGACTTTGGGGATTAAAGCGGGAAATGAATTGGAAATGGTGACGGCTAGAATCGAAGGTAAGCCGGATTGGAGTCAACATTGGTTTTCTCTGACTTGCGGACCGAGATTGGTTAAAGGAGGGAAAGTTTGGCTGTCTCCTTTATCGGAAGGTTTTAAAGATTCTCATGTTTTGGGTGTGGGTTCGAGAACGGCGATCGGCTTTCCGGCTTCGAGAGATAAGTTATTTTTGGTGACTTTTATTGATAGTTTGTCTTTGGAAGCAGAAGCTAAAGTTATGCAAGCGATCGGCTGTTTGGAAGCGATGAATTTGGACGGGGGCGCTTCGGTGGGTTTGGCTCATCAGGGGCAGGTTTTATTGCTACCGGGCCGGAATTTGACGAATGTGCTGGTGGTTTACGATCGCGAATATCGAGCGCCTGCTCAGTTAAAGGAGTCCTGGGAACGCTTTCAAAAGGGATCTCGACCTTTCCCCGATCCGTCCGTTTTTTTTGATTGATCTAGCACAAGGAAGTTCGGCAACCAAGCACGCCATCGGGATGTAACGGATGGAAAAAAGAAGTCCGATGGAAGTCAGAATTGAGGGAGCATCCCGATTTTGGGTAGTGCTCCCGAGGGAAGGATGAGAGAATTAGAGATAATGCTATAACCAGTGCTGGGGATAGGTCCTTTCTGCCGCTAAATTATTAAAGATGACGGCGCACAAGACCAAGATTATTGAGCCCTCAAAAGCAGGTGTTAGCAAAAATTTCCAGTCTGGTTTGGTCATCATGACAACTAAGGCAACTGCTCCCGAAGGCGGATGTAGAGTTCTGGTAATCTGCATAATTCCGATCGCACTAGAAACAGCCATTCCCATCGCCCAGGGAGAAGAACCGAGAAAATGCAGAATCATTAAACTGGTGAGAGCAGCTAAGAAATTGCCCCCAATGACATTCCGGGGTTGAGCCAAAGGGCTGTCAGGGACACCAAAGATGAGAACGCTGGTAGCGCCAAACGGAGCCATTAGTAAAGGAGAATTAGTTTTTACAGCAAGATAGGACGTTGCAGTAATTGCCAAAAAACTGCCAATCCAACTCCAAACAATATGCCGAGGATGAGGTCTGTCTACTGGGCAGGTCAATGCACACGAGCGCCATCTCCCAAAGGTTTTAAACCAATAACTTTCCCATTTCAGTCGAATTTTTTTACTGTCAATCATAAATTAGGTTACTTGATAACCAGACTTCTTAAATTGTCGGAACTAGCCTCCGGTAAAGTTAAGATATCATAACAATTGCTCAAAAAGTAGTTAAAGGCACAGATTTTTTACTTCTATGCTACTCAAGCTGCAGCTAACCACTCGCTTGGAACCCACTAGCAAGTTTGGTGGGTTTTTCAACAGACGTTATCGGCAGTCGCCCAACTTCACCCTGAGCCACCAGAGTTATTGATGAGGGTAAAGCGAGAGGTTATTTGTAAGGTGCGATGCCCAGTAAGCATGAATTGAAAGAGCGCACCCACACTTTGGATAAGTTTCTAGTTCAGAATGCGATCGCCCTTTTTTGGTTAGTGCGAGCGTCTCCCTCGCACTCAGATATAATTACGAATTTAATCTTCGTTACGGAGAGTTTTGCCACTCGGCGGTAAGCTTGCGGAAATTGTATTGAGACGCGCCGGGGTGACAAGTAACGCAACTGCTGATATTTGCGGGTTGTGGCAGTTTGACTTTGGGGTGCAGTGCTTTGAAATAGCGAGAACTGGCGACTCGGTAGGCGAGTTCTTCGTCTTTGGCTTGGGGACGAGAAAAAGTTTGCAGGTAGTTCCACACTAGGATGCGGGGCGGGTCTACTAGCAGTTTGATGGTTTGTCCGTAGTGTTGGGAATCTTGCAGCAATCTGCGCCAAGTTTCTGTAGGTAATACTTGGGGCGGTAAAGCAATGTGACAGGTGGCGCAGTTTTCTAGGTACAGTTGCTGTCCCAGTTGGTAGCGTTCGGGGATGCGATCGACTGTACCAGTATCATCGATCGAAGAAACCTGAGCCAGTCGTGCGGGAGTGTCAGAATAGGCAGTCTGAGCTGCAACCCATCCGCCGCAGGTACAACAAATTATTATCAATACTAGCAACGTTGAGTAAAGCCCCCGCAAGCCTACTCTGCGACGTTTGCGGGGTTTTTCCTGTTTCATAATTCTGAATTTATTTTTGGTTAAATCACTGGTATGCTCATGCCTTCGCGGGCTAAGCAGCTATTGGCGAAAACTGCCTGCACCTCTGCTTCTGTACGATCGAGAAAATTGTCGTCGTGACCCGGATCGTGGTGAAACATCACGATTTTTTTGACTCCAGCAGCTTTCGCTACTTCTACTCCTGCTTGCCAAGTCGAGTGTCCCCAGCCGACTTTCGGGGTTTTGAAGTTGTAATACTCTTCGTTGGTGTAGTTGGCGTCATAAATCAGCACGTCGGCGTTGCGAGCTAGGTGTACCACATTGTCGTCTAGGCGATCGGGAAAATGTTCGGTGTCGGTGCAGTACACGGCCGTGTGTCCCTCCCAGGTGACTCGATATCCGATCGCAGTGTTGGGATGGTTGAGCAATGCCGTTTCTATTTTCACATCGTCGAGTTCGAGAATATCCCCAGGCGTCAAATCGTTGAATTTGAGGTCTGACTGCATTACCTGGATGGGAACGGGAAAATTGGGGTGCAGCATTTGGTCGGCAAGACGGTGTTTGATGGTAGTGCCGTTGGGGGCGATCGCACCGTAAATGTGAAAGCAGTTCCCTGGGATAAAGGCGGGAGTAAAGAACGGAAACCCTTGAATATGATCCCAGTGAGTATGACTAAAAAACATATGGGCTTCCACTGGCATTTGCCGCAGCAGGTTGAGGCCGAGAACTCGCAGGCCCGTACCGCCGTCAAAGATCAGGCGTTTTTTACCCAAGCGCATTTCTACACAGGAGGTGTTACCTCCGTAGCGAAGTGTTTTAGTGCCGGGGGTGGCTATGCTGCCCCGCACGCCCCAAAACTGAACGACAAACTCGGTCAAAGGACTATTTTCCATTGTGGCTTTGCGATCGGAAGGCTGTGAATTAGGTAGAGAGGGTGCGGAATCTGGCATTTTTTTTAGTTTTGGCGGCAGGAACTTGGGAGTTGAAATCTTAGTTTTTAGTGTTTAGTTTTTAGTTTTTAGCAATCTGTACTATAGTCAAGCGCTTTATCAGCAAACCATCCGAGTGCCGAACACTTGGGCTGTTAGAATTCTCAACCTTACCGATTCGTGTAGGAGATGTCACGCTTGAGAGATTATTTTTTGCATCCTGCGGGCTGCCCGGCGTGTTCTGTGTTCTGAGATTAAGATAGCGCCGATCTATCTAAGTGTTAGGGTAAAATTTCCTCAAACGTAGAACGCATTCCCCTGGCGTATAATTTGCGCTTAATCTTACTCTAGGAGTAGTATTTTTTTCAAGATTGGGGCCGGGGTGGGGTTTTGAGGAATGCCGTTCCGGTGACTCGGCATTCACGACTGATTTGACCTTCTAGCTACCCGTTCCTCGACTGCATCCCTAGACGTGCAGCGGTCGCCTTAAGTTCGGCCTCCTGAGTTTTTAGTCGGGTTGTAGTCGAGGAGTGCGGGTTAGGGGCTTATTTGCGATCGGCTGCGATGCACTTTTCGACTAAGGGCATTACTTGATCGACATCTTGCCAACCCAGAATTTCGGTGACTTTTTTCTCCAAATTTTTGTAGGTTCTAAAAAATTCGGCTATTTCGTCCAAGCGGTGGGGGGCTACGTCTTTGAGGGACTTATAGTGAGCGTAGCGGGGGTCTTTGTCGGGAACGCACAACAGTTTTTCGTCCCTGTCGCCTCCGTCGATCATTTCTAGCATTCCGATCGGACGGGCTGCGATTATGCACCCTGGAAATGTGGGCTCATCCATCATTACCATGCCGTCGAGGGGGTCGCCATCATCGGCTAAGGTATTGGGTATGAAGCCGTAGTCGCACGGATATTGGACTGAGGAAGAAAGCACCCGATCGAGAGCAAAGGCTTGCAAGTCTTTATCAAATTCGTACTTGTTTTTGCTACCGGCGGTAATTTCGATGAGGACGTTGAGCAGTCCTGGTTTCGGCTGTGCCGGAATTAGCGATAAGTCCACAACAATATCTCCAAGTTAACAGATGATTGGGATGAGTGCTACTTGCCAAATCCCTTTGATAGCATTTTACGGGCGATCGGGGCCGACGGTTGCATGAGATTGACCGAAAGCGGACGGGGGCGATCGGGGTTGCACAATTTGAAGATGATGTTTGTGGGGTGTCCCGCCTGCGTGGCAAATACACCGGAAAGGCCCGACGCCCATCTCGCAGTTTGAGGGGGCTATGGTTTGAGAGGGCGAGGGAGATATTTTCAGAACCATTTCTTCTTTTTACCCTCTCTCAAAGTTATTTGAATTTTCAATCCCAACCACTGGCTTAGTTCTGTCGCTAACCACTCGATTTCTGCTTCACTTAGTCCCTGCTTCACTCCTAGTCGATATTTTTGGTTGCCGGCTTGAATAATCAACTGAGAACCACGGTCAAATTTTTGTTTGGTGTCACCCCTAGTGTCTTCAAATTCTTCAATTTCCAACTGACAAATATCCTGCTTGGGAGCTGGCTGGAAATGATTCCATCTCAGCCCCAGCAGATGGCTGCTATAGGATATTTGTTGGCGATCAATTACCAGATGTAATTCCCGAAATATTGCAAAGAGCGACATTACTCCAGCCGCCAGTAAAAAACTGCCTGATATCATCCTCAAAATCAATGGATTTATCGGACTTTGGTAATAATTAGTCCACAATGCGATACTCGCAGCAACCGCACCCGAAAGTATGGAAACCCAATCAAAAGCGAATCCATGCGGCGGAATTACAATCTCTATCAACCCCGAATTTTTTGTTAATTTAATATCGCTGCCTCGCGGCTGCACGGACATAATACTTTTGGATATCTCGCGGGGACTTGCGAGCAACTTCGATGCTTCCCCAGCCGAAGATAACCGTTTTTCCAAACTCGGTTCGGTCATCCACTCCAGCCAATCAATTAAATTAGGATTGAGGTACGTGGCTCGATCGGCAAATAGAATTTTTAAATCCTGCTGCGACAGTTCGGTGGGATGCAAACCCGTTACCAAATAAATTAAAGTCGCACCCAAACCGTACAAATCCGAAGCGGGAACGGAGCGCCCGCCAAATTGTTCCGGCGCCATATATCCGTAGGTTCCAACTACTGTAATCGTACCGCCAAATTTTGCAGCTTGGTTCTGCACCGAACCGAAATCAACTAAATAAACTTGTCCAATAGTGTGACCGGATCTGTTGTGCAGTAAAATATTGCTGGGTTTAATATCGCGGTGGATGACAGGGGGATTGCGCTCGTGCAAATAAATCAAAATTTCTAACAGCGATTTAGCTAATTCTTTTACCTCGCTTTCGCTAAAGTTACGGCCGGATAGCAAATGCTCTTCTAAAGTTTTTCCCCCTACATAAGTCTGTACCAAGGCAAATCCTTTATTGTCTGGTTCGTCTATTTCCAGGTAATCGAGGTAGCGGGGAATTGCTGGGTGAGAAAGTGTTTTTAAAGTTTCCGCTTCCCGTTCAAATAGCTTGATGTCTTGCCATTCAAAATCGCTGCCGAGGAAGAGCTGTTTGATGACAACTAATTCTTGAGTTTCCAAATCGCGAGCTAGCAGTGTTTGGCGACCAGTTTTTTTTCCCAGTTGCCGCTGCATTTCGTAGCGTTCTGCTAATATTTTGCCACTCATGTTTTTTCTATTAATTTAAATTAAAGTCCACTTTCTTTTTGATACCACCGGGCAAAAGACTTGCTACCTATACCCATTGACAGCCCTGCAATGAGCGATGGTGCCACAACTACAAAAATATAATCAGTCAATGAGGGTACATAACTAAACGTATCGTCCCAAGGGTCAAAAAAAAGAGACTCCAAACCGAGCGTCTTCATAAAGAGGATGCTTGTAAAAGTACAGATTGCCATACCTATCCCAGTTAAAACCTGTCGGTGAAGCTGGGGATTAGTTAGGGGAAAAAACCACGCGATCGTCACAAGTGAGATGATAATTCCGTTCTCCAAACCCAGCATTGCGCCGAGAAAAAAGCCGAGGATTCCTCCCGCAACTGTCCCCAGAATGGGCAACAGAAAGGTAGCGTAAAATGCTGCACAAATTCCTACAGCTATAGCTCCTGTCCCAGTGCTGTGCCAAATCGCAGTTGCGAACAACCTGCCGCTACTCACAATTTTCCCCATTCTCAATGTTTGGGAATATTTATGTATTTCCTGTGGTTTTTCTAGAACTTCTGTTGCTATTTGGACTGAAGCGGGACGGCGATCTAAACTGGGATGTGTCATCCACTTGAGCCAATTGGTAAAACCGGGACTGAGTTGAGTGAATTGCTCGAATTCGATCTGCAAATCTTTCTGCGGCAAGTCGGCTGGATGCTGCTTGGTAATTAAGGCGATTAATGTTGCTCCCAACCCGTACAAGTCGGAAGCGGGAACCGCCCTCCCGCCAAATTGTTCCGGCGGCATATAGCCGTAAGTTCCGACAACTGTGACTGTTTTTCCCTGTTGCGTGGCTAGGGTTTGAACTGCACCGAAATCTACGAGGTAGACTTCCCCGACGCTGTTACCCGATCGATTTTTAAGTAAAATATTGCTGGGTTTAATGTCGCGGTGAATCACTGGGGGCTGTCGCTGGTGCAGGTAGGCGAGGATGTCTAATAATGCTGTGGCTAATTGTTTGACTTCGCTTTCGCTGAAGGTGCGGCCGTCTGAAAGATATTCTTGTAGGGATTTGGCTTCGATGTAACTCTGAACTAGGGCGAATCCTTTGCGCTTGGGCGTGTCGATTTCAAAGGAGTCGAGATATCGGGGAATTGCCGGATGGGATAGGGATTTTAAGGTTTCGACTTCTCGCTCAAAAAGTTTTAAGTCTTCCCAGTTAAAGTCGCTGCTGAATGAGAGGAGTTTGACTACTACTTGCTGTTGGGTTTTTAAGTCGCGGGCGAGTAAAGTTTGCCGTCCTGCTTGCTTGCCGAGGCGCCGATCGCACTGATAGCGATCGGCTAATATTTCTTTTGACAAATCGCCGATGTTTTCTCCGCTCATGTTCTCTTGCCCTAGAACCGATTAAACCTAGTGTAGTTGACAAAAGTGCAATAATCGGAAAGGTTCGCGCTACAGCAAAAAACATTTTTTGTCAAAGAGTAACTGCCTTTAAGACCTAGCGATCGCGCACCATAAAGACCGGCCTGAGTTAAGGTTGAATTTAATTTTGGATTTGCTTGTAAATTGACTGCACTACGTCAAGCAGGCTCAAGACTTGCTGCCATTCGGGGGCATCGGGGTTGTAGCTTTTGGCGCGCTGAGTTTTCAAACTGTGGTGCAAGAGGGAAAGCAGCGCGTCTGGAGGCTGTAAGGAATTCTCCTCTTCATCTGCTGGGGTTTGGGCTGCATTTTCTTCGATATCTTCTTTAATTTTTTGTGCTCGATCGGCCAGGGCTAAAGATCTGCCTGCCAGGTTTTCCGGCATTTTGGGCTGTTCCGACAAAGACGCGCTGGTTAGTTCTACCAATAGTTGGCAGACTCGATCGACCCATTCGTGATCGTTTACTGAAAAGGAACCGGATTTGAACACTTGTCCGTCAGGTCTTTGCTGAATGCTTTGTACCTTCTGGATCAGAGGGATAGCCTTAACAGTGATGTTTTCCGGGATTCTGGGGATATCTGACAGGGAGCTCCGAGCAATCTCCAGCAATAGTTGGTAAACCTGATCTACCCACTCAACATCTCCCGATTGCGAATTCCAATTATTCATAACTGACGCTAGTGGTTTTCTATATCTAAGACTAGAACATTGACTATCTGCGAAGTCAGCTCTTTTTAGGAGCAGCTAACGCTATTAAGACTTACGCGGGCGGGGTGAGAAACCCGGTTTTTGAGCGGATGTTTCGTCGCCTTTCTCCAAGATTTTTCTCAGAAACCTGGTAACGCTGCTCCCAGTCCTAACTATTTTTAAGCGCTTCAAATA
This sequence comes from Microcoleus sp. Pol12A5, assembly GCF_036701435.1. Lineage (NCBI taxonomy): Bacteria > Bacillati > Cyanobacteriota > Cyanophyceae > Oscillatoriales > Microcoleaceae > Microcoleus > Microcoleus sp. Pol12A5. The sequence goes on along the minus strand of NZ_JAUBQU010000024.1, from coordinate 50,386 downwards.
ATAGAAGTGCTAAGTTTTTTGCGGTAGGTAGTGCGAAGGAAACACCTAGGGCGAAACCCCGCCATCTCGCTTGCAAATTCAAATCCGGTTATATAACCATAATACCTGTTGGAGCTTATTTACGATTACTTCAATAGGATATTTAGGTTAATTGGTGGTGAGATGGGAGGCGCACCCCCGATCGCGATCGCCCCCACCCCGAACCCTGGCACCACCACGAGGATTTGCTGTGGGCCACTGCTATTTTTCTGTGAGATTCCACACACCATCCCAGTTGAGTACATCTGAAAACCCATGCTGAAATAACATACAGCGATCGACGTGCAATTTAGCTGCTTTGTTTTTCGGGTCAACTTCCAGAACGGCGTTAAATTCGCTTTCAGCGTCTTTAAAGGCTTGCTTGGCTTTTGGTTCTAGGGCTTTCTTAAACTCGTTCAGCAGTTTTTTCACCCGATCGAGTCCCAGGTTTTCAAATTCTTCATCTAACATTTCTGCAACTGTCTCGCAGGCCCGACTTTTAATTTTCGCCTGCAATAGCTGCCTGATTTCGGCAGGTTTCAGCCGCTTGATTTGGGGATTTGACGGTTCTAAAATGTCTGCTTCCAACAGCTTTTTGACTTCGCCTTCTTGCAAGTATTTAATATCATCTGCTGATAGGGGCTTGATTTTTGCTTGCAGCAGCATTTTGGCTTCATCTTCCGAGAGGTTTTTGATGCCTTCCAATTTCAGCAGTTGGATTTCTGGCTGCAACAGTACGATGAGTTTGTCTGCTTCGGACAGGTTTTTCGGGTCGTACTCTGACAGCTTTTTCAGTTGATATAACAGGTTCCTTAGTTCGTGTTCCAACTGTTGCTCTACATTGTAGGACAGTTTCTTAATCTCTGCCTCTGGCATTTCGGCGACATCCTTTAAGATGTTTTTTACCTCACTTTCTGAGAGTCTTTGGCTAACTGGAGTTTTGTAATATTCGCGCCCCCTGGTGTAATGTTCTATCATTTGCTGCTGTGTTTCGGTTAGTGACTTGCCCACTGGTGAGTATCCCTCGCGGATGCCGACGAGTTCGTAAACGATTACGGGTTCGCTTTTGCCTTTGACAGTAATAAAGTCGAGTTCTCGCACGTACAGCCGATCGGCATAATCTCTGTAAGTATTGTCGCTGATGATCAAGTCGGTGCCGTACTGCTTGCTAGCGCCTTCCAAGCGAGAGGCGAGGTTTACGCCATCTCCGATCGAAGTCAATTCCATGCGTTTGCTACTACCGATGTTGCCGCTGACAACTTCATCAGAATGCACGCCCATACCGATGCCGATCGGCAATTCCCCATGTGCCATACGCTCTCGATTAAACTCAGCCAGTTTTTCCCGCATCTTCACTGCCGTTTGCATGGCGCACCAAGCATGATCCTCTAAGGGTGCTGGAGAGCCAAAAACTGCCATCAGAGCGTCACCGATGTATTTGTCGAGAGTCCCTCCGTACTCGAAGACGACATCTACCATCACTTCAAAATATTTGTTGAGCATCACTACCACTTCTTCGGCTTGCAATTTTTCCGTAAGTGTGGTATAGCTGCGAATGTCTGAGAACAGCACCGAAACGTTTTTGCGCTTACCGCCCAATCCATGATCCCCTGAAGCTAACAGCGCTTCGGCTACTTCTGGCGTCATGTAACGGTACATCAAGTTCTTGACTTGCTTGGCCTCGCTAATATCTTCCATGACGACTAACGCGCCGTTGACCTTGCTGGGGTCGGTAGCGTCGGTCATTGAATTAATCGAGAGATTGATACTCTGGGGTTCTCCTAGGCAGGATAGCAAAACTTGATCCGGGTAATACTGCTGGCGATCCTTATCGTCTTCTGGAGACAAAGACGCATCAAACCATTTGGCAAAATCGCCTTTTTCTAACTTAATTAACTCGCGCAAAGATTGACCTTCGGCTAATTCGGTATCGCTGTCACCCAGTAATAATTTTTTGGCACTAGGATTGGTCGCTACTATATTGCCTTTTTTATCTGTAGAAATCACGCCATTAGTCAGGGCGTGCAGCATATCTTTTTGTCTTTGTTCTTGCTGTTTGACTTCAGCAAACAGTTTGGCGTTTTGTAGGGCGACTCCTGCTTGGATGTTAAACACCTTCATAAATTCCATGTCGTTGCGATTGAAACTCGCTTTCCACTGATCGGGGGCGTGCGGCCAATCTTCCCGGTTGTAGGGGGGGTATTCTCCTTGTTGTCGTTTTTTATTAACTAACTGGGTGACGCCAATCAATTTTTGGTCTGAGTTAAACACTGGCATACAAAGCATACTGCAAGTGCGGTAGCCAGTTTGTTTGTCTATTTTTTTTGCATTTTCGGCCCGGGGGTCGTCGTATACATCAAAGGGAATCAACAGCGGTTCGCCGGATTGGGCGACGATGCCTGCAAAACCTGCTGTTCTGGGCATGCGAATTTCTTGAAGTTGACCTGTTGTAATCAGGATTTTCGTCCAGAGTTCGTCTTTATCTTCATCGATCAGCCACAGGGTGCTGCGATCGGCGTTCATCAGTTCTTGGGCCTGATCCATCACGCTTTTTAGGGTATCTTCTAAGTCTAGACTGCTCTTAGAAAGGGCGGTGACGGCATTGATCAGCGCCGTGGCGGCCCGTTGTTTTTGACTTGCTGCGTAGAATGATTTAGAAGATTCTAGAATTAGGCGAATCGACGGGGCAAATTCTCGAAAAACTTGTTCGTCTTCTTGAGTAAATCCTGCCTTGTCAATCTGTTCCTCTAAAATACCGTAATGTTCGTGGTTGGGCTTGAGTTTATTAATCAGTTGAACGACTGCTACTAACTCTCCTGTTTCTTCGTTGATCAGGGGCATCGCCAGCATTGTATAAGTGCGATACCCTGTTTCTTTGTCAGTTTTTTTTGCGTTAGTCGAGCGAGGGTCGTTATAAAAATCATAAGGAATGTTCACCACTTTTTTTTCTGTGGCTACTTCTCCCGCAATGCCCACATGGGCGGGGAATCGGAGTTCTAGACTTTTGCCATTTTCGTCTTTAGCGACGATCGCCCAGAGTTCATTCTTTTCTTCGTCTAATAAAAATATCGTGCTGCGAGCAGCATTCAGCAATTCCCCTGTTTTGAGGGTAATCGACTGCAACATTTCATTAAGGATGGCATCGAATCCCTGGCGGTCAAGGATATTGTCGAGCATTCCCAGGGTTTGATTGACAACCTTAAGTTTCTCTTCTACTTCCTTAACTACTACTGTGAAACTTTGCTTATTTAGGGGTGCCAGAACACTGGCGAAGCTTGGTTGGCTTTTGGCAAGTTGACTACTGTTAGAGGAATAGTGAGAAGGCTGTTCGTGATAAATTTTACCTACAACAGCGCCCTCTCTCTCGTTTTCCACTTCTGACACATTGGGAGATGCAGATTTCATAGACCTTTACAGAATCTTAAGCGTAAGGGTTTGTCTCTAAGCTAGGATAGCGGGGAAGTTCATTAGTTAGTCACTTGTCGCACAAAACTCAAGTATGTGTGAAAGTATTTCCCAGTTTACAGAACTCCGGCGACAGGGGAAGGTAAATTCAGTTTGCATGGCTTGCTGGTGAACTGTGGGTGCGACGATAACGCTGCTGTAGTGTTGGTGCACTCTTTTTAGAGAATGCGAATCTTGTTTAAATGGTTTATTAACTGATTTTGACATTGTGCGTGCCTGGTTTAAGTAGGTTCTACCGATCTAAGATCCGATCGCCCGCAGGAACAGGAATGCGTACTGGCGGGAGGACTGCTGAAAGAGGGGTGGCCTTGTGGGACTAGCTGCAATTGTGACACTACCAGTTGCTAGTGATGTGTGCCCTTCTCTACACAATTGTGGTTTTTAACTCGAATTTCTCTCTATTTTGCTGCTCTTAGCTTTCATCCCACTAAATTAACGGGGTTTTCAGCTTTTTTTGTAAAATTTGCGGTGGATATTTTTAGTGTAACCTCCGACTCTGAAAAAACTCCGCCTTTTAACCCCCCGATCGGCTTGAGGGTGCAATCAGGGTTGGGCTGACTGAGTTTGGCGCAATCCGGCTGCTTCGACAAGCAGGGATTCGGCGAAGGCGATTGCTTCTGTTGCTGAGCGGCCACTGGCGAGTTGGGCGAGTTCTTCCCGCCGCTGCTCGCTGTTGAGGGCGGCAACTCTGACTACTGTACGTTCGATTGGTTCGGAGTTGGCTGCGGGTTCCTCGATACTTGGTTCTGCTTCGATCGTCTGTTTGTTGACGCGAAAATGAAAATCAGCCATGGCGGCGATCAGCGGCTGGTGGGTGACGCAGAGAACTTGGTGTTTGTCCGAGAGTTGGTAGAGTTTTTTGGCGATCGCCCCGGCAACTCTCCCGGAGACTCCGGCGTCGATTTCGTCAAAAATCAGCGTACCGGCACTTTCTATTTGGGAAAAACAGGCTTTGATGGCAAGTAGAAAGCGGCTCATTTCTCCCCCGGAGGCGATCGCGCCTAGGGGTTGCAGAGGTTCGCCCGGATTGGGGCTGAAACAAAAGGCGATTTGGTCGGCACCGCTAGCGGTTGGGGTAGAAGGCGAGATCTCGACTTGAAATTGCACTTTTTCCATTGCTAACGGCTTAAGTTCTCCTACCAGGTGCGTTTCTAGTTTGAGGGCTGCTTCGCGCCGCAGGGTGGTGAGGTGGCTGCAAGCGTCTTTTAATTGCTCTAAAGCGGTCTGATATGCGAGTTCTAAGGCTTCCATTGACTCGCCTCCTTCTAAAAGTTCATTTAGTTCGTTTTGAATGCTTTGGTAGTAGGCGATCGCTTCTTTGAGCGGCCCGTATTTGCGGCAAATTTGTTTGAGTTCCCGAATCCGATCTTCTACTTCTTCGAGTCTTTCGGGATCTGCTTCTAATTGTTCGCCGTAGCTGCTAATTTGCCTGCTGGCTTCTGTGGCTTGAGCTAAAGCATCGCTGACCATTTCTAGGATTGGCTGCAACTGCACATCGTAAACCGCCATGTCGCTTAAAATTACTTCGGCTTTGCTCAACAAGTCGGCGGCTGATGGGCTGTCGCCGTCGTTTTGGTACAGGGCTTGGTGGACTTGGTAACTCTGCTGCTGCAATTCGACGACGTGGCCCAGCCGGATTGATTCGTGTTCTAGCTGTTCGAGTTCGTCGGCGTCTTCGATATGGGCTTCGCCGAGTTCTCGGACTTGGTATTCTAACAAATCAAGTCTTTGCAGTCGCTGCTGTTCCGACTGACGCCTGCGTTTGAGGGCTGTCTTGGCGTTGTTGGCGGCCAGCCACGCGGAGGCGACGATCGATCGCGCTTCAGTGAGCTTTTTGCCGCCGTATAAATCGAGCCATTCTCGCTGGAGGGTTTCTTGTCCGAGGTGGACGGTTTGGCCTTGGGCGGTAATTTCCACAAGCCGATCGCGCAGTTGATCCATTAACTGGCGGTTGACGAGAATTCCGTTCAGGCGGGATCTGGTGCGTAGAGCACCGCTCGATGCGTTAATTTCCCGGCTGCAAACGGCTAAATTTCCGTCTATGGGTTCGATTTCTTGCTCGCCCAGCCACAAAGCTGCGGCTTTGTCCAATTCAAAGGTAGCTTCCAATATTGCTCGCGCTGCTCCGGTGCGAATCGATCGGCGATCGACCTTGCCGCCCAACACTGCATCGATCGCATCTAGGATAATCGATTTACCAGCGCCGGTTTCCCCTGTAAATACGTTCAAACTCGGGCCAAATTCTAGATCCAGGCAGTCAATTAAGGCAAAGTTTTCTATTCTGAGGGATATTAACATGGGGAATTTGTTATTTATTATTTCATAATTAATCTTTCTTCCTTTCCCCCTTGGGGGGTAGGGCAGGGCAAACGCATCTTAATTCTGAAAGCTTTACGCTATCAGGGGTTCCATTTTTGGCAACTAAACTCAAATAATGACTGAAACCTTTATCCCGCAAGTATTCTAAAAATAAGATGCGTTTGCCCTTGTAGGGGGGGTTTCCTTCTTCATTTTTTTGATATTTTAACTTCCTAGTTTCAACCACCCAAACAAATCTCCTACCGTCAGCCGCAATTCTGCTGCCCAATCTGGAACTGGCAACAATTCTTCGGGTTTGGCTAAAAGTTCCGGTTGCTTTCCAGGGGGATAAATTAAGATTGAGCGCACCATCGGATCGATCGGCCAACCCATTTTAGTGCCGTTTTTCAGACAGTGTAAAATATTCCCAGTTACTTTAGTTTGACTCTGGCCAGGAGACAGAATTTCAATTGTCCAATCAGGGTAAGTTTCAAATACATTCGCAACATCCCTATTTTCATCAAGTGGTATTCTTTCCCAAGTAAATACTGTGACATCTGGCACGATTGATCTGCCGCCAAAAGTACACCGCAATTCAGGAAAAGCTAAGCCTATTTTCTGATTTTTAACTGCGACATTGATGGCGGGGACTAATTCACATTGAATCCGGCTATGTTTTCCTTGTGTCATAGGCTTTTGGATAATTTGACCGTTAATATATTCGCTAGCTGGTTCTGTTTCTGGCAGTTTTAGAAATTCTGACAAAGTTAGTGTTTTCGTTGGTTGTATCTGTACCATTTTTTACTCCTTTTCATCGAGTAAACCTAAGTGTTTCCAAGCAGCCGCTGTGGCAATTCTGCCCCGACTTGTCCGCTGCAAAAATCCGATTTGCATTAAATACGGTTCGTATACATCCTCAATTGTTTGAGAGTCTTCTCCTGTGGAAGCTGCGAGAGTTTCTAAACCCACCGGGCCGCCGTTAAAGTTTTCGATCATTGCTGTCAAAAGGCATCGATCGGTCCAATCCAAACCAAGCGGATCGACGTTGAACAGTTCGAGGGCGACTGAGGCAACTTCGCCATTAATTGGCTTTAATTTTTTGACTTCGCTGTAGTCTCTAACTCGTCGCAGCAAGCGGTTAGCGATCCGGGGGGTTCCGCGCGATCTGCGGGCAATTTCTGTGGCTCCTTCTGGGGTGATTTGAGTGTCGAGAACTTGGGCACTTCTTTGGACAATTAGACTAAGTTCGTCTATTTCGTAGTAGCGCAATCTTTGGATCAAGCCGAAGCGATCGCGCAATGGAGATGTCAGCGACCCAACTTTTGTGGTTGCTCCTACTAAGGTAAAGGGTTTCAGGGGAATGCTGCGAATTTTGGCGCTTTTGCCTTGACCGATCGTAATATCTAACCGACAGTCTTCCATCGCCGGATAGAGGATTTCTTCTGTAACTTTAGATAAACGGTGAATTTCGTCTATAAACAGCACGTCACCTGCTTTGAGGTTGATCAGCAATCCGACAATATCTCGCGGTTTTTCTAAAGCTGGGGCGGTGGTGATTTTGCATTCAACTTCCATTTCTGCTGCTAGAATTAGCGACATTGTGGTTTTTCCTAACCCTGGAGGCCCGTAGAGTAACAGGTGATCCATAGGTTCGCCGCGAGATTTAGCTGCTGCAATTGCGATCGCCAAAACTTCTCTCAAGTCTTTTTGCCCGATGTATTCAGCTAAGCGCTGGGGTCGGATTTTGTCGTCTTGTTTGCTATTGATTTCGTCGGGTAGTTCTTGCGCTTCTACCAGAGATTCCGCCTGGGGTTTGGCCACTTTTTTGCGACGGGCCGGGGCTATGTCTTCGGGTAGATTTTGGTCGGAGGGCTGTTGTTTGGAGGAGATAATAGCCATATTTATCTGCGATCGGGCAGCGGGAATTGTTTACAATTATTGGCAGAATCTTGACAATTATTGAGTTCGTTATGAGTATTCCATCTTCTTTGTTAGCATCGGAAAGCATAACTTTTGAGGGGGCGATCGAGCTCACTCAATCTTTACTGTCGTTCATTGAGGCCGATCGACTTTTACAAGCCGACATCCAGCAAGCTGTTACATCTCTGGTGAAAACACAGAACGGTGCTAGGGGGTTTTTTGTCACCTATCTAACGGACGATCGACCGGAGGCAGATCACCCGTCACCCGGAGTAGTCGAGGCGCTGCGATCGGCTCCTGAGATCGTAGCAGAACTGCTGGTGAAAAATTTGGCGATGTCGGCGGCAATGGTTGTACATCATTCGCGGCAGCAAAAGGAGGAAATGGCGGCCGATTCTGCTAGAGTGCAGGAGCGATCGCGCAATTTAATTCAAATGCTGCAAATCCCAACCTGTCAAACTATAGCGTCGCAAATGCTAGAAAGTTTGCAGAATGCCAACGGCGAGTATGAAAAATTTTTCCAGCGGTGGGGCTACGACGACGAGCAAAAACTAGCGATCGGTTCGGCAGTTCGATCGGCGATCGGCTAAAATAACCTCCGAAGGAAGGGGAAAGAAGAAAGAAAGAAGAAGCCAAAGCCAGGGTGACAGATGCTTGATCAAAGCGGCGGGGCTGTGGAATAATTGCGGTTTAACAAAAGCTGCACAATTGTAGCTTGAGTTGATTTAGGTGTGAAGCGAGTGAACGAGGGCGAAAAAATTGCAGAGAACTGTGAAAGGAGTTGCCCAAAAGGTCCGAAGGCTGGGCGGCCGGCGGCCGACAAATACGCCCCGGCGGTGGGCGAAGCTGAATCTGCTGGCAACATTGGTGCGCCGGGACTTGGAAGCTCAATACAAAGGCTCGATTCTGGGCAATTTGTGGCCGCTGCTGAATCAGCTATCGCAATTGGTGATTTACACATACGTATTTTCGATCGTCCTCAAGGTAAAGCTCAGCCTTGCAGGCTTCTCAGAAAACAGCAACATTACATTTGGAGTCTGGCTATTTGCAGGTTTGCTGCCTTGGAGTGCCTTCACCAGCGGTTTGATCAAGTCGGGAGTATCGGTGGTCGGGCAGCCGAATTTAGTGAAAAAAGTGGTATTTCCTCTCGGTTTGCTGCCGCTAGTGCCGATTTTTACAGCTTTTATTGAAAGTTCTCTGGGTTTAGCTGCTTTGATTGTGATAGTAGTAGCGTCGTCGCAAAAGCTCAACGCTACTTTATGCTTGCTGCCGCTGGTGTGGGTGCCTCAGTTGCTAATCACAGCGGGTTTGGGATATTTGACAGCCGGCTTGACTGTATTTTTGCGAGACATTCCTCAGACATTAGGTGTTATTCTAAATTTTTGGTTTTATTTGACGCCGATCGTCTACCCAGCATCAATCATCCCCCAAGAGTGGCGAGTGTGGATATTTTGGCTGAATCCAATGGCCGCCATCTCTGAGGTTTATCGAGACCTCATACTGCTTGGAGAAGTTAAGCATTGGGGCGAATGGGGTGTCGCAACGCTAATTTCTGCTGCTATATTTTGTGGAGGCTTGACGGTTTACCGGCGTTTGCGTCCCGCTTTTGCTGACGTGCTGTAAATTTGTTTGATATCTACAGTCAATCTAAAATCTAAAATCCCAATAAAGGTTTGTAGTGAGGGCTTTAGTCCTCATAAAAATCAGAGAACTAAAGTCCTCATTACAAATCTATTTTTAGTGAGAGCAGGCATAATATCAATCTAAAATCTAAAATCTAAAATCGGATGACAGAAAATGTAATTTCACTAAAAAATGTTTCCAAATGTTTTAAGCGGTACGATCGTCCAGGAGACCGCTTAAAGGAAATTATTTACCCCAGCAAAAAACTGGCTGACGAATTTTGGGCCCTGCATGACATCAATCTGGAAATTCCTCAAGGACAAACTCTGGGAATAGTCGGTCGCAACGGTTCGGGAAAAAGCACTCTACTGCAAATAATTGTAGGGACGCTGACTCCTACCACAGGAAGCGTGGATGTTAAAGGGCGAGTCTCCGCTTTGTTGGAACTCGGAAGCGGGTTTAACCCGGAATTTACCGGGCGACAAAATGTGTTTTTTAACGCTCAGTTACTGGGATTCAATCAAAAAGAAACTGAAGAAAAATTTGACGATATAGCTGCTTTTGCTGATATTGGCGATTTCATAGAACAGCCAGTCAAAACTTATTCTAGCGGTATGTTTGTCAGACTAGCTTTTGCCGTTGCGACTAGCGTAGAGCCAGATATTTTGGTGGTTGACGAGGCGCTTTCGGTGGGAGACGAAGCGTTTCAACGCAAGTGTTTTGCCCGCTTGCAAAGCATTCAGGAAGGTGGCGGAACAATTTTATTTGTTTCTCACGCTGCTACTTCTGTGGTGCAACTTTGTACCTCTGCGATTTTAATGGATAGCGGTGAATTGCTGCTCGCTCACACGCCGAAGGTGGTAATTTCTAAGTATCAAAAGCTGATTTATGCCGATCCGGATCAGGTTCTGGGGTTGAAGTCAGATATTCGAGCTCTGAACCAACTGACAAAACAGGAAAATCAAGACCAGCTTCAGGAGGCTAATTTAGAAAGCACAAAGAGGGAAGTTAAACCGGAGCAACATCTCTCTAAACCCAAGGAATATTATGATGAATTTTACGATCCGGGGATGATACCGTCGAATACGGTAAGGTATCCGTCTCGCGGAGCGGAAATTATCAACCCCCACATTGAGACGCTGAAGGGAAATGTGGTAAATCACTTGATCGGTCGTCAAGATTATATTTATACTTACTCTGTCACTTTCTCCCGCTCAACTTCCAAAGTTAGGTTTGGAATGTTAATTAAAACAATTAGCGGTTTTGAGTTGGCGGGTGCTTCTTTGAAGGCTTCTACTCAGTCAGTTAGATATGTGGAAGCAGGAACGACAATTGTAGTAAAGTTTCATTTTAAATGTTTGCTGAATCCCGGTGTTTATTTTCTGAATGCTGGGGTTGTGGGAAGCGTTGATGGAGATTTAACGTATCTGGATCGCTGTGTTGATGTGGCGATGTTTAGAGTTCAGTCTTGTACTGAGTCCTGCGGTAACGGCATCGTTGACTTGCTGATCGAACCGTGTTTAACTGTTGTTAATGCTGATTTTCTAGTGAAAGAGCAGTCAACAGAGGTTATCTAAAATTCTGTAAAAACAATGAGCGATATCAATTTAGATTTAGTCGAAAATTCCGTAATCAAAGCATTTATTCAAGATCAAGCTAAGTTTCCAGAAAATTTTAAACTGAATATCTGCGAAGACGATGAAATGTATTTGTTCAGCTTGAACAACGTCAAAGACGATCGCGATCGGGCTTTGGTGCGCTATTATTCGATCGGGCGTCGCATCTTGGATACAGTTAAACAAGTTGTGGAATGGCATTTTGGCAGTTTTGAAAATGTACCTTCTTTTCTAGATTTTGCCTGCGGTTACGGTCGATTTACAAGATATTTGATTCAGGAAATACCGCCGGAACGAATTTGGGTTTCTGATATTTATGCTAACGCTGTTAAGTTTCAAACTGAATACTTGGGGGTCAACGGTATTGTCTCAACTGGAAAGCCAGAAAATTATTTAATTGACCGCAAGTTTGACTGCATTCTGGCTAATTCTTTTTTCAGCCATATGCCGGAAAGGACTTTTACAAGTTGGTTGCAAAATTTGTACGATTTGTTGACTCCTAACGGCATTTTGATGTTCAGCGTTCACGATGAGTGTTTGTGCCTAGCCAATATAGAAATGCCGGCTAATGGTATTTTGTTTAGTCCTCAAAGCGAAAGTCAGTCTTTAGATAAGGAGGAATACGGCACAACTTATGTAACAGAAAAGTTTGTGAGAGAATGTGTCGAGCGAGTTAGCGGAGGCAAAGCTTTTGTTCACCGCATCAAAAAAGGCATATGCAGATTTCAGGATTTGTATGTTGTCACTAATGAGCTAGTTAGAGATTTTTCGGAGTTGAAATTTAATCATCACCCGGAAGGATATATTGATGTGGCTGCTTTTACGAATAAGGAGAATTTGTATCTGGAAGGATGGGTGGCTGATGTGAATCTCCACGGTCGAGTTGAGGAGCTGCAAGTGCTGGTAAACGGCGAGGTTGTACAGAGGTGCGAGCCTTTTTACAATCGCCCGGATGTGGCTGGATATTTTGAAAATGATGGGGCTTTGCAGTCGGGGTGGAGCTGTTATTTACCCAAAAACACTGTGGCGCTGGAGGATGTGTTAATAGTCAAAGCAATCAATAACTATGGTTTGGAATGGATTTTGGAAACTTGCACTGTTAAATCGCTGGTTAACCAAAGGCAATCGCAGTCTTTATTGGGTTCTACTCAGACAAAACTCAAATTACTCGAGACTCAGTTAGAGTCGGCTAGGATAGAATGGGAGCAAAGTCAAAGTAAGTTAATGATTACTCAAACAAAGTTGCAAGAAACTCAAACTCAATTAGTTTCTGCTCAAACGCAATTGGAGCAAACTCAAAATCAGTTAGTATCTGTGCAAATGCAGTTAGAGAAAACTGAAAATCAACTAATTAATGTCAAGCAAGAACTAGAGCAAGCGAAGTGTCGGGTTTTGGCAATGGAAAGCAGCAAGTTCTGGAAGCTGAGAGCCGCGTGGTTTCAAGTCAGGCACTCCTTGGGCTTGGCGGGAGAGTAGCGAGTAAATTTGGTTGGTGTGGGAATTAGGGCGAGGGAGAGAAATTGTGAGTACAAATGACAGCAAACCGTCGGTTTTTATTGTTACCGGAATGCACCGTTCCGGTACGTCTTTAACAGCTTCTTTGTTTCAGAAAGTCGGGGTTGATATTGGCAAAAAATTAGTGGGCCCGGCCGACGGAAATGTGAAAGGTCATTTCGAGAATGTTGATTTTGTGGAGTTTCACAAAAGTGTTTTGCGATCGCACGGTATTGATGAACTCGGATGTACGTTTGAAAAAACGATTCCGGTAGCAGCGGAATACGTGGAAATCGCCAAAAGGGCGATCGACCAAAACCAACAAACTCACAAACATTGGGGTTGGAAAGACCCGCGAACAGCCCTTTTTTGGGATTTTTGGCTGACTTTACTCCCTGAAGCTAATTTTATCTGTGTTTATCGATCGCCCTGGGAAGTAGTCGATTCCCTTTACCGCCGGGGAACCGATTTCAGCTTGCTGCAAAATCCCGAAATGGCAGTAAAAATGTGGATTCACTACAATCAAAAAGTTTTAGAACTTTACGAACGTTTTCCCCATCGCTGTCTGCTAGCCAACGTTTACCCCATCGGCCACACTCCCGAACTTTTTATCGAACGAGTAAACGAAAAATTTAATGTTAACTTAAGTGCAATACCGGGCGACAATTTTGAAGAATCTTTATTAGTCAACGATATTGTCAAAAGTCACAGACCGAGTTTAATAGAAAAATATTTTCCCGAAGCATTAGAACTATATGAACTTTTGGAAACCCAAGCTGGCAATCTGAGCAGCGAATCGAAAGGTGCGATCGATCGAGTTATTCATTTCCCAGCATCTCCAATCTGGCCATTTGAAGATTGGCTAAAAATCCGCTTGCTCGAAAAACAGCAAAAAACTAGCTCTTCAGAACTCAAACAGTGGCAAGAACAATTTCACCAGGCCCAGGCAAAAGTGCTGGGATTAGAGGCAGAATTAGGAGAAACTCAAGTACAGCTTGCAGGCAAAGAATCAAATTTTCAAGAAGCTTTAGCAAAACTCCTCGGATTAGAAACAGAATTAGGACAAACTCAGGTACAGCTTGCAGGCAAAGAATCACAATTTCAAGAAGCTTTAACAAAAGTCTTAAAATTAGAAGCAGAATTAGGGCAAACTCAGGTACAGCTTGCAGGCAAAGAATCGCAATTTCAAGAAGCGTTAGCGAAACTCCTCGGATTAGAAACAGAATTAGGACAAACTCAGGTACAGCTTGCAGGCAAAGAATCGCAATTTCAAACAGCTTTAGCGAAAGTATTAGAATTAGAAGCAGAATTAGGGCAAACTCAGGTACAATCTGAAGAGACTGAATTTATATTGCAGCAAAAGTTAGCTGAGTTAATTCAGCTAGAAACAGCACAAACTCAAAATCAGGAAAGATTAAAGGATACTCTGAAAAAATTAGAAAACTCCCGCCAAGAAAATGAAACTTTTCGGGCAGAACTTGCCATAATCAAGTCTTCAATATGGTGGCAAGTGAGAGAAAAGTTGTGGGAAGTTCAGCGCAAAATCCGCGACTTGTTCCCTAAATTTATTTTTTCGTTAGATCAACCTACTACTTGGCAAGTTTGCGATTCCAACCTGCTAATTATCGGCTGGGTTTTTCACCAAAAAAGAGAGACTACAGCAGTTCGCGCCAGAATTAAACACCAGAGTTTTGCAGGCGTTTACGGCATAGATAGAAGTGATATAGCGCAAGCACACTCTAATATTGCCGCTGCGAATAAATCAGGTTTTATAATTCAATTGGAAGCGCCTGCAGGACGACACGAAGTGCTACTGGAAGCGCAAGATGAGCGAGGTAAATGGTATCTTTTGGCAGCTTATCCGTTGTTAGTTTCAACGATTCAAGCATCGTTAGATGTACCGGTGGTGTGGGAACAGCGTCAGGGTCAAATTTTGTTTGCAGGTTGGTGCTGCCACCACGATCGCAAAATTGCTAAATTAAGCTTGTTGTGTGGCGATACTTCTGTAGAATGCGCCTACGGTTTGCGGCGAAAAGATGTCGGCGAAGTGTTTCCTGACTGGGTTAACAGTTCGGAAAGCGGTTTTGAGGCCCTTGTCGATTTGCCGCCAGGGGAATGGCACGTGTCTCTGCAAGCTGAGTTAGAAACCGGGGAAATTTTGTCTTTTCAAGCGCCTAAAAAATTGACTGTGCGGCGCTACCATATCTGGCAGCGAAGTGCAGATAAATTTGAGGAGTTATCAAGGTTTACAGCCGCAATTCAGCAGCGGGCGAAGGAAAGAAAACAGCGTCTCGGCAGAATTGTGCCGATGCCTTGGGAAATTGTGAAGGTGATTCGCCAGTTGGGGAAGATTTATCGGCAGCAAAAACAGTTTACTGCGCCGGGAGATTTGCTGCCACCTGCGGGTTTTATCGTGCCTAAACCTATTGATAGGTATGACGCATGGCTGGAGGTGAATCAGTGGAACGATCGCGCGCGCGATTACTTAATTTCTAGGTTAAAATCCTGCAGTGAACCCCTGCCAAAAATTTCGGTAGTAATGCCAGTTTACAACCCGCAGATAGATTTTCTCGAAAGTGCGATCGATAGCGTAATCAATCAAGTTTATGCCAACTGGGAACTCTGCATTGCCGACGATTGCAGCACCGATTTCACTGTTGCTGACACTTTGAAAAACTGGGTTCAAAAGGACGATCGTATCCGCATCACCTTTCGTACAGAAAACGGAAACATCAGCGCAGCCACCAACAGCGCCGCCGCCCTCGCAACAGGCGACATCATCCTGTTTTTAGACAACGACGACGAACTAACTCCCGACGCATTAGGCGAAGTCGCCTTATATTTTGCCTCGCATCCAGCCACCGATTTTCTATACTCAGACGACGACAAAATCGACACTAAAGGTCGCCGATTTGCCCCCCAATTCAAACCGGAATGGTCGCCGGAACTGCTGCTTTCCTATATGTATCTCGGTCATTTGTGCGCCGTAAAAAGACACATTTTTGAAGAAATAGGAGGTTTGCGGATAGGTCTTGAAGGCTCGCAAGATTACGACTTTGCCTTGAGAGCCACCGAAATTTCTCGCCACGTCGCGCACCTGCCGTTAGTGCTGTATCACTGGCGAACCGCACCCGGTTCTACCGCCATATCTGGGGCGGCAAAACCCGCCAGTTTTGCCGCCGGTCAACAAGCCATTCAAGACGCACTAAACCGCCGAAAAATTAATGGCAATGTCGCTCAGCACGCATGGGCGATTAAAGAAAATTTGGGCATATTTGCCCAGGATTTCCCGGATAATGGTCCATCAGTAACCGTAATTATTCCTACTAAGAATCAGCTTAAATTGCTGAAAGCCTGTCTGGATTCTCTAGAAACTACAACCTATAAAAATTATCAAGTTGCCGTCATCGACAACGAAAGCGACGACCAGAAAACTCTGGAATATTTAAAGCAATTAAATTGCCAAGTTTTGCATATAAAAAATCCTGGTGGTAAGTTTAGTTTTGCAGCAATTAACAACCGCGCTGCCGAACAAGTTGATAGCGAATATGTGTTGTTTTTGAACAACGATACTGAAGTAATTAACCCCCGCTGGCTGAGTCAAATGGTGGGATACGCTCAAATCCCTGGCGTGGGTGCAGTCGGCGCGAGGCTGTTATATCCAGACGGCAGAATTCAGCACGCGGGCGTAATTCACGGTCTCCATCACGGTTTGGCGGGTCACGCTTTTAAGCTGATGAACAGCGAAAATCGAGGCTATCTTTCTCAAGCGATGGTAACGCGAAATTACTCTGCGGTAACAGCCGCTTGCACGATTACTCCGCGTCAATTGTTCTTAGAATTGGGCGGTTTTGATGAGGATAATTTTGCTGTTGCTTACAATGATGCAGATTACGGATATCGGCTGTTAGAACGGGGTTATCGGTGTGTATACTGTCCCGATGCGGAGTTATTGCACAAAGAGGGAACTTCTAGGGGTTTTACCGACAATCCTCAAGAAGTGGCGGCTTTTAGGCGCAAGTATGCGGGTAAAAATGACAGTTTTTACAGTCCTCACTTGTCTTTAGAAGATGAGTATTTTCATATTCAACCTCGACGGGTTTTTATGAAAGAAGAAGGAAGTGCGGCAACAAGCAATGTACGGGATGTAACTGATGTAACTGATGTCAGGAACAAGGAAGAATTAGAATTTGCTGAGTGTGGTTGGTTATCAGTAGCAAACAGTTCTATCCATCCTATCAAAGTTTTAATGTGCAGCAATTCGCTGGATTTCACTGGTGCGCCGCTGCATCAGTACGAAATCGCGGTGAAATTGGCGACTGAGGGTATGATTAAGCCGATCGTACTTTGCACAACAGACGGGCCCCTGCGTCAAGCTTACCAACAGCAGGGAATTGAAGTAATTGTGCGCGACAATCCTCTCGAACACATCTACCAGCGCGATGCTTATGATGAAGCCATCCGCAGTTTTAGCACAGAAATTGCAGGTTTAAAAGTAGATGCAATTTATGCCAATACTTTAGAAAACTTTTTTGTAGTTGATGCCGCGCACCAAATCGGAATTCCTGTGGTGTGGAACGTGCACGAAAGCGAACCTTGGCAAACTTATTTTAACAGGTTTGGTTCGGAGATTGCGGCGAGAGCTTTAGAGTGTTTTCGCTTTCCTTACAAGGTAATTTTTGTGGCGGATGCAACGCGGGACAGGTATTTGCCTCTCAACAGCCACCATAATTTTACGGTGATTCACAACGGCTTAGATTTGAGCAAACTGGAAAATTCACAGAATTCTGAATTGGCTAGAAAAACTTTAGGTGTTGCAGCGGAAGACGTGGTTATTTTGCTGCTGGGAACGGTATGCGAACGCAAAGGTCAGCAGGATTTAGTTAAAGCACTTTCACTTTTGCCTGACAAATGGCACAATAAAATTAGGTGTTTTATTGTGGGCGATCGCCCGAGTATTTACAGCAATAAATTAGCCGAGTTAGTGGGGGAATTACCAGAAGAGTTGCGGCAAAGGGTGACAGTAGTCCCGGAAACTGGGGAGACGGGAAAATATTACAAATCGGCGGATATTTTTGTTTGCACTTCTCGCGTCGAAAGTTTTCCCAGAGTGATTTTGGAGGCAATGGCTTGCGATTTGCCAATTGTTACATCGCCGGTTTTTGGGATTAAAGAACAAGTGCGACCTGGAATTAATGGTTTGTTTTATACGCCCGATCGCCCGGATGAATTAGTTGCAGCTTTGATTACTTTATTGGAGGATAAACTATTGCGACAGCAGTTAGCTGAAAATGCTAAATATGTCTTGGATTCACTTAATACTTTTGAGGAAATGACTCAAGCTTATGCAGAGATTTTCTGCGAAGCATATTTCAGCCGTCATTAGTCATGTTACAGTGCCAGCCTCCGCCCCAGTGAAGGGCAGTAACTCACCTCGTAGACTTTTGGCAGGATTTAATATAATTTGCCAAGAATTGCGGAACCTATTGAAAATTGAGCCATCAATACTATAAAATAATCAAAAATGAACGATGAAAAAATGACCGATCGCCCAAGAGTAGATTATGAAAGGGCATGGGACAGTTACGCCCAACAGTGGCAAAAAACTAATGCCGAACTTGCCCATATTGGCGACGAATGGATAGGTAAAGCTGCAGGTGCCGCCAACTCCTTAGCCGAATACGAAGCCCTGATAGAAGAGCAATTTATTGCACCCTACATCAAAAAAGAACATAGGGTATTAGAAATTGGTATTGGCGGCGGAAAAACTGGTTCGCTGCTGCTGAAATATTGCGATCGACTAATTTGTGCGGACATTTCCAGTCAAATGCTGCAAGCGGCGCGATCGCGCTTGGGAGACGATCGCGTTTCTTACGTCAAACTCGACGGTTTAACATTAGACGGCATTGCCCCCGGTTCAGCCGATGTCTGCTTTTGTTACGATACAATGGTACACGTAGAGCCGGTAGATATATTCAACTATCTGACTCGAATTCCCAAACTGCTGCGAGGCGATCGAATTTGCGTGTTTCACCACACAAATATTTTTAGCGAATTAGGGTGGCAAAAATTCGCCACCGAGTGGGACAAAAACTTGCTAGGGCACAGAGACGGCACAGCCTTTTCAGTTATGACTGATACAATTATGGAAAAATTTCTCCATCATTTAAACTATGAAATCATCCTGAAAAATACATCTTCTGTACCGCGAGATTGCGTCTGGATCTGCAAAGCACCAACCCCCAATGAATAAAACCAAAGCTTTTTAGGTGAATCAATGAATAAAACCAAAGCTTTTTAGGTGAATCCAAATATTTTATTCCAACTAATGACATAAAACAGTCACCAGTTAACAGAAAACAGTCAACAGACAACAGACAACAGTCAATGAAAGCATTATTTCTCCATCCCAACTTTCCCGCCCAATACCGCCACATTATCACGGCTTTAGGCGCCGATCCCAAAAATCAAATTGTTTTCGGCACTAAAAACGAGCGCCCAGAGTGGAACATTCCCGGCGTTCGCAAAGCAGCATTTACCCCCAGCCGGGAACCCCACGCCCAGACTCACCAATACGTCCGCCCTTTAGAAAGTGCCGTCATCTACGGACAAGCCGTATTTAGAATGGCAGAACAACTCAAAGCAGATGGTTTTGTCCCCGATATTATCTGCGGACATTCCGGTTGGGGGCCGACATTGTTTGTCAAAGAAGCCTTTCCAAATACGCCGCTTTTGTGCTATTTCGAGTGGTTTTATCATGCTATTGGTTCAGACGCAGATTTCGACCCAGCGGAACCTTTAACAGTTGACGATATGGCTAGAATTAGAATCAAAAATGCGCCGATTCTGATCGATTTATATTCTTGTGATTGGGGTTTGTCTCCCACTTATTGGCAGCGATCGCAATTCCCGCCCGAACTACAACAAAAATTATCCACACTCCACGACGGCGTAGATACCGATTACTTCAAACCAGACCCCGGTGCTAAACTGGTTTTACCTAACTTAGACTTGTCTGGCGTGGATGAAATTGTCACCTACGTATCGCGGGGAATGGAACCTTACCGGGGTTTTCCTGAATTCATTGAGTCGATCGCCTATGTGCAAGAACGCCGCCCCAACTGTCACGTCGTAATCGTTGGTTCCGAAAGAGTTTGTTACGGGCGTTCTTTACCCAACGGCGAGTCTTACAAAGACTATATGCTCAAAAAAGTCCCCCTAGACTTGTCGCGAGTTCACTTTGTCGGACCCCTACCTTACGGACTGTATTTAAAAGTAATTCAAGCATCCGACGTACACGTTTATTTGACCAGACCTTTTGTGCTATCTTGGTCCATGATTGAATCTCTATCAACCGGATGTTTAGTAATCGGTTCCGACACAGGACCAGTCAGAGAAGTTATCCGCGACGGAGAAAACGGTTTGCTAGTCGATTACTTCTCACCGAAACAAGTAGCCGATCGCATTGATGAAGTTTTAGACCATCCTACCCGCATGGCAGAAATTCGCATCAAAGCCCGTCAAACCGCTCTAGAACGCTACAGTTTAGCTAAAATGCTGCCGCAACATTTACAACTAATTGAGCAAGTAGCAAATCGTTCCATGCCACCTACAGTTGGTATGGAACCAGAACGGGAATTAGCAGCATCTTTTGCAGTGAGAATTTAGCAATAAAGTTGTTCCGCACTAAACGTCTGGTCATCAGCTCTTCTGTGCGACTAAACCGCACAGGAGACTCCACCCAATAGACGATAAACATCGGAACATCTGGACGTTTTAGTTCCCCAATTAAATAATTTGACAGCTCTGAAGTTTGAATTCAGTTGTACTTGATCGGGTAGCTGAAAAACCCTGATTACGGTCTTGAGTAATTATGATTGCCGCCTCCTCAATTTACGCACATTTACCCTCTGTTTGGTCAGCTTTGAGAATAGCTATATTTTATAGATTTGTGCACGGGCTGCAAGAAAAGATGGACGTATTTATTGCGTATCAAGCCCGTTTGGGACTTATTTGGGCTTAAAATTTGTTTAAGTCCTGTTAAGTTAAAATCAACTAAGAAATACCCAAAGCTGTTTCAGACATCGTAATTAAATTATTTTTAGCAAAATTTTTCTGGTGAATTGGAATATCAATAATAAAGATTGCCCCCTGATTAGGAGATGAAATACAATTGAGCTGGCCCCCGTGTTTATCCACTACAATCTGATGGGAAATTGACAGCCCAATACCAGTACCCTTCCCGATAGGTTTAGTAGTAAAAAATGGCTCAAATAGGTGTTGGCTAATTTCTTCTGTCATACCAGGCCCGTTATCCTTAAAATAAATTAACACTCGATTAGATTCCGTGACCTCAGTGCGAATAAAAATCTGAGAAGGATTAGCTTTCATTTCACTTAACGAGCGCGTCGCATTATAATCATCTATGGCATCAATAGCATTAGCAACAAGATTCATAAACACCTGGTTAAGCTGACCCCCATAACACTCTACCAGAGGCAGATTGCCGAATTCTTTTATCACCTCAATTGCAGGTCGATCGCCCCTTCCTTTAACACGGTTATGCAAAATTAACAGAGTGCTATCAATACCCTGGTGAATATCCACTGGTTTCATCTCAGATTCATCCAATCGCGAGAAGATTCGCAGCGACTGAACAATTTCGCGAATTCGGTCTACACCTACCTTCATTGAACTCAACAATTTAGGTAAGTCTTCCACCAAAAAATCTAGTTCTATTTCGTCTATTTTCTGTTCAACTTTTGGACCTGCCTCCGGGAATTCTTGGTGATAAAGATTGACTAGATCGATCAAATTTTGGGTATAATCATGAGCGTAAGAAACATTCCCAAAAATAAAATTAACTGGATTATTGATTTCATGGGCTACACCTGCAACAAGCTGACCTAGAGAAGACATTTTTTCGCTCTGCACAAGTTTAGTCTGCGTGATTTGTAATTCTCGAAAAGCCTTTTCTAAACAATTAGTTTGGCTTCGCAATTGAGCTTCCGATTGTTGCAATCCCGCCTCTGCTTGCAGACGCTCTTGAATCTCCTGTTTGAGCAATTGATTGGATTGCAAAAGTTCAGCCGTCCTTTCCTCCACTCGCCTTTCCAACTCCGATGCCAGCTTCAACAGCGAGGATTCCGCTTCGACACGCTGTTCGATTTCTGCTTGCAAACACACATTTTTCTCTAGGAGTTTTTTCGACAGGTTGCGGAGCTTCATGTGGACATTAACACGAGCTAAAACTTCTTCATGCTGAAGAGGCTTAGTAATATAATCCACCGCACCAAGACTCAAACCTTTAACCTTATCCACCGTGTCAGCAAGAGCAGTCATAAAAATCACGGGAATGTCTCTCGTTAAATCATTCGCTTTCAAACGGCGACAAGTTTCAAACCCATCTATTCCGGGCATGAGCACATCCAACAGGATCAGATCCGGTGGGGCATATTCTACCTTCTGGAGAGCACTTTGCCCATCCCTAGCTACCAATACCTTGAAGCCAAAATCTGCCAAAAAATCGAACAGGACACCTAAATTAGTCGGAGTGTCATCTACGATTAAAATTGTGCTTTGTTCGAGAAGTTCGTTATTCATTATTTGGCAATCCTATATTTCTTAATAAACTCCAAGATTTGTTGTTCTTCAAATCCTTTCACTAACTGGCGTAGATGGGTAGCAAAGGGCCCCCATTGCTCATTGAGTTCTTCTAACTTTTTAGCTTCCTCCCCAATAGCTCGAAGATCGCCCATCATCGCTAAATTGAATAAAACGGCGATTACCTCATCGGGGGGAGCTAAGATTTCAGAACTTAGAGATTTTTTTTCTCCTTCTGCTTTCCTAATTTCTTTCAGATTTTCTTCATAAATCCATTCTAACCCTAAATGAGTACGTAATTTTTCTAAAAGCTCCTCGATTCCTATGGGTTTGGGAATAAAATCATTGCAACCTACCTCGACACTTTGTTGTCGATCAAAATCAAAAACGCTGGCAGAAGTAGCAATCACCACTAACTTAGCCTGATCTAGTGATTTGCGAATCCGGCGCGTTGCTTCTAAGCCACTCATTACGGGCATCATCAAGTCCATTAAAATACAGTCTGGTTTAAACTCGACCACCTTGTTTAAACAGTCCTGACCCTCCGTTGCTTCCAGAATTTCAAATCCTAACGGCTGAAGCATTCCCGCTATGATCGAGCGATTCTGCCACTTGTCATCAGCTATGAGAATTTTTCGCTTTCGGCCTTTGAAACCAACGATTGTGTGGGCATTGGCTTTGGCTGCATTAGTCTCCCATTCCGATACCTCTGGCAAATCTAAATCGAACGAGAAAACGCTCCCTTGTCCTAATGTACTATTCACCTTTATTTCACCGCCCATCATCTGGACTAATTGGCGGCTAATTGCCAGCCCCAACCCGGTTCCTTCAACCTTGTGGTGAGTATCTCCTACTTGATGAAAAGGCAAAAATATGTCTTGCAATTGCTCTGGTGCCATACCCAATCCGGTATCTTCCACTTGAAACCGGATTTTGCCCTCCTGATATCCTACTTTGAATACCACCCCACCTTTTTCGGTAAACTTAATCGCATTGCCGAGTAAGTTGATTAAAACTTGCCGCAATCGTTTTTCATCACCCTGGACGGCAATAGGTAGTTGGGTAATGGGCTCGTAAATCAGGGAGATTCCTTTTTGTTCGGCCCGAATATTACAAATTTCAGCGATGCTTTCCAAAAATTGTGAGAAATGGAAATTACTCAAGTGGATTTCCATTTTTCGGGCTTCGATTTTGGACAGGTCTAAAATATCGTTAATCAGGGTTAAGAGGTGATCGCCACACTGACTAATGACGTTCAGACCATCTTTTTGCTGGTCAGCCAAGTTTTTTTGTCGTTTGAGGATTTGCGTGTAACCTAAAATGCCATTAAGTGGCGTTCGGAGTTCGTGGCTCATATTAGCAAGAAACTCACTCTTGGCAGAGTTGGCGGCTTTCGCTAATTCTTCTGCTTTTTGTAAATGGATATTTTTTTCTTGTAACTGTTGCGTTCTTTCTACCACCTTCGCTTCTAAAGTAGCGTTGGCTGCTGCTAAATCGTTATAAAGACGGGCATTTTCAATCGAAATAGCTGCTTGAGAAGATAAAACTTGTAAAACTTCTAAACGGTCGGGAGTAAAAGCACCTGTTGTGAGATTATTTTCTAAGTAAAGAATGCCAGTAAGTTTTCCTTGATGGACGATGGGAGTACATAATACTGACTTGGGTTTTTGGTTGACGATATAAGTATCCGCAGTGAAGGTTCCCTCACAATTCGCATCACTTAATACAACATTTTCCTGAGTTCGGGCAACATAGTTAATCAAAGATATGGGTAGTTGATGACTGTTTTCCACTGGTATTGTTTGCAGCACTTCTACATCGCTATCTACGCTTCCATAGGCTTCTATTAGTAAAGTTCCAGCTTTTTCTAAGATGAAAATGCCACTTTGAGCGCCCGCATTCTCGATCGCAATTTTCATCAATTTCGCCAACAGCTTACTCAGTACGATTTCACCAGAAAGAGCTTGGGATGCTTTGATCACAGTAGCTAAATCTAGAGATCCTGCACTTCCTCCACTCGTCGAGCTAGCGGTCATAGTCACCGGGCTACCTTGAATTTCGGGCTTTGCTATCCGGGAAAATATTTGAGGATATCTGGCTTCCAAATCTTTGACTATAGCTTTAGCTCCCCAGCGAATATATGCGTAGCGAGCATCGGTTAAATAAATGCGAGCGATTTTATCTTTAGAACGGGAAAAATAAAAGTCTCCTGCTAATTCGTTGGCTAATGCTTCTTCTTGAATATATCCCTGTTCTTTGGCTCCGGCTATAGCGCGATCGTAATAATCGCTCGCTTCTAAAGGTTGTCCCAAAATCCGGGCTTTTTCTGCTTCTACTAAGTCATACTTGTGCTGGAAGTTACTCGGTGCATGGAACGCCCAAGTCTGCATTTTTTCCTGATTTGCTGCTACTGCACTTAGATATTTTTCTTTCTCTTTTGCCGAGGCTTTTGGATACAGGGCTATGAGAGCCAGAGAATGGTAGAAGTTGTAGATACTCATGTGCATTAATCCTGCCCCTGTGTCGGCATATCTTAATGCTAAATCGGCACTCGATACTACTTTATCTGGTTCTTTAAATAGATAAGAGAGGATCATTTTGCCGACATAGTAAGCATAAAGTAACGTCCCATTATTAGAGGCTTCCATTCCTGGGAGTAGTTCTTCTTCATTAAAACTTTCACCTAGTAAACGGTATTTATTTGAGTTTTTGTCTAGTAAATTATCAACTACTTGCTGGTAAAGTTGGACAAATAAAGTATCAAATTTTTGTTTACAATTAATTGTCATGACAACATATTTTGCCTGCTCCTGCTCAAGTTTTTGTAATTCTCTACCGCTTAAAAATAACTGATTGCAATAATTGACTGTACTATGACAAGCAAATTCTATATCTCCATTTTCTAAACCGCTTTGGACAGCCTCTACTAAAGGTTCGAGCGTAGTATTAAGCGGCTCTTTCCAACATCTGATTAAAGAATTAAATACACAAAATATTTTCGATTTAAGAGTGAGTGTGTTAAACCTGTCTAAGAGCAAAATAGCTAGTTTACCAAATTGATATCCAGAATCTATGTTTCCTAATCCTCCACAGAGTAACACTCCATACCAAAGATAAGCAAAAGCAGATTCAGGCGAATTTCCATACTTAATAGACAAGGCTATTTTTGTATAAACAATTGGCGGAAACATCGCAGGGTTTACAATAAAAGCTGGTGTTATAATAAGAGTCAATATTCGCATAGCTGCGAGTTTATCGGGAGCTTTCATTGGAGACAAGTTAGCTAAATCCTCAAAGATTAGTTCTTGAGGGGGTTTTTCCTCTAGGCCAACTCCCAACATTTCTAGAAATGCGATTCCATTATCTATAGATGATTGCATCCTATTTTGAGATATCTCTAATTGAACTTTCAGCTCGTAGACCTTGCCTTTTTCCAGAAGGGTTTTCGCTTGTTTCAGCATCGTCTCAGACAAATGTTGCGATCGCTCAAAGTTAGTGTTTATATATTCAGTTTCGGCTGCTTCCAGATGCAGGTTAAATGTTAGCTCATATTGACTCTCCCAGCTATCCTGATGGAGAAGTCCTAAACCCACATTCAAATATTTGACAGCCGACTCATAAGCTGTGGCTGATTTGGCTTTCTGTCCGGCGATCAGATTGAGTTCTGCCAACTCATATCTTTCCAACTCCAAAGTGATTAAATCGGTCCCGTAATTTAGTTGGTTAACCAGTGCAAAAATATTTTCTTTTCGTTCTTCTGGTCTTGTAGAATGCAGCAGTAGTTGACCGATTTTTAGGTGAGTTTCTTTTTTAAGATAGTCGGGAATTAGAGAATAAGATGCTTGCTGCACTCGATCGTGCAAAAACTTATAAATGACATCAAACTGCTCGGTTGACTTTTGTGTAGATATTTCCGAGTCAAATAGCAGGGGAATTTTGTAGGAATTATTTAGCGGGATAACAAAACCAGCTTGTAGCGCTTCCCATAAATCTCTTGCCGTCTCTGACTGAGATTTTTTATTAGCAATTGCCAAAACTTCTAAACTGAATATGTCTCCTATACAGGCAGCTAATTTTAAGACATTCTGCGTCGGGGACGATAGCTTTTGAATTTGGCTGACCATCAATTCGACGACATTATCGCTGATATCAATGTCTTGAAGCAGTTGGATATCCCACTGCCAACAAACTTGATTGAAATCAAAGGAGAGGAGTTGGTCTTGATAAAGGGATTTGAGCAGTTGAGTTAAGAAGAAGGGATTTCCCTGGGTTTTCTTAAAAACTAACTCAGCCAGAGTCAAAACTTGGGAAATTTTGCTGCGAATGGTTTCGCTCACTAATTGGTTGACATGAGATATATCTAAAGGTTGGAGGATAATATTATTTACTATCGCCCTGGTATGTTGAATTTGCTCTAAAGTATAAATTAAGGGATGAGTGGCACTGACTTCATTATCCCGATAAGCCCCAATTAATAGCAGATATTTACTATTTGGATCGGTCATTATTAGCTGGATAAGCTTAAGCGAAGCTGAATCGGCCCACTGCAAGTCATCCAAAAATATCACTAGGGGGTGTTCGGGTTTACTAAACACCTGTATAAATTTTTGAAACACTCGATTAAATCGGTTTTGAGATTCAGTGGGTCCCAAAGTCGAAACCGCAGGCTGTGGATCAATAATCTTTTCTACTTCGGGAATAACCTCAATAATAATTGACCCATTGCCACCAAGTGCTTGGAGAATTTTAGCTTTCCAACTTGCTATTTGAGCCGAATTTTCAGTGAGCAGTTGCCGCATCAATCCTTGAAATGCTTGAATTAAAGCAGCATAAGGAATATTCCGCTTAAATTGGTCAAATTTACCAGAAATAAAATACCCTCGTGCTACGACTATAGGTTTATAAACTTCGTTAACTAAGGAAGATTTGCCGATACCTGAATAACCCGAAACTAGCATCATTTCCGTTGTCCCACCACTGACGCGAGCGAAGGCTTCTAGCAAACTAGCAACTTCTCTTTCCCGTCCATAGAGTTTTTGCGGAATCATAAATTGGCTGTAGGAATCTAGTTGACCTATAATAAAGGGGAAAATCTCTCCAGCAGAAAGCATTTGCTGGCAGGTTTCCAAGTCAATTTTTATTCCGAAAGCACTTTGATATCTATCTTCAGCAGTTTTAGATAATAATTTCATTACAATTTCAGAAACTGCATCCGGGATTTCGGGATTCAGCTTTTGAGGTGGTATAGGTGCTTTAGCTATATGGCAATGAACGAATTCCAGGGGGTCTTTTGCGGAAAAAGGTAGTTTACCTGTCAGCATTTCATAAAATGTAATACCGAGGGAGTAAAAGTCGGTGCGGTAGTCAACTGAGCGGTTCATTCTGCCGGTTTGTTCCGGCGACATATAAGCAAGAGTTCCTTCTAATAAGTTGGGATTTGTGATAGTTTGATTTTCTCGCTCTAAAAGAGAAGCAATGCTAAAGTCAATAATTTTTATTTCTTTTGTGTCTGGATCGATTAATATATTTTGGGGTTTAATGTCTTTATGGATAACATTACTCTGATGGATATCTCCAAGAGTTGTTGCTAACTGAATTCCGATTGTTATAAATGCGTTTATAGCCAATGGTTGATTGTTAAGAAAATCTTTCAAAGATTGACCGCTAAAATTTTCTACTATCAGCGCTAAACCGTTATTATAGTTTTCTAACGCTATGGGCTTAACTATTCCTTCACTGTCTAAATGTCTGAGGATTTTATGTTCGTGTCTTAAGCGGGAAATTTCTTCGATTGTCGGATGCTCGGCTTTGAAGGTTTTGATAATTGCTGAGGTTCGATCAATATCTTTGGTGCCGCGATAAATAATAGTATTTACACTTTCGTAAATGGCTTCACGGAGGTTGTAACCGAAAATAGTAATACTCATGTGCGTAATTTCACTAATAAAAAATTGAAAAGCAGGCGGTATTTTAGTAAGGATACTGATATTTATGACAGAACCGAATTAAAAAACTATTTTCTATGCACTTTAAAAAAGTATAATCTAAGCTTTTTGAATAATATTTAAATTTTAACAAATCTCAATATGCTTGTTTGGTACTTAATATGCGATAATCTTTAAACTTTATTAAGTATTTAAGTAAACTCCTGAAAAAATTAACGACAAAATTGCTGAATCTACCGGGGGTGATAGTATAGTATAGCTTGGACACAGAAGAGACGATTATTTTATCGGTTAGAGTAATAAAGAAAAAAGTAGGTAGCTCACTATGTAGTCTAACCAATTATTTTCTTTATCAAAATAACGTAGTCTTGCATAGTCAGCACTACCTTATTTTAACAGGAATAAATGGCTGTACTTGCTTGAAAGTACCGATTTTTGTTATTTTGGTTAAAACTCAACTAAATTTTTATGAAATCAACTACTAGGGCTCTGAAAGAATGGAATGTAGCAGTTAATGCTTTGGAACAAGGTCAAACGATTGTGCTGTTGCGGAAGGGGGGAATTCGCGAGCAAGCAGGACAGTTCAATGTCACTGACAAACAGGTTTTGCTGTATCCAACTTTTGAACACCAACAGCCGGATTTATTAAAGCCGGAGTTTGCACATCAAGTCAAGACTGTCGAATCTGGCTGGCATCCTGAAGTTATTATAATTGGCAGTTGGGCGGAGATTACTGATGTTTTTTTGGTAGCTTGGGAACCAGCCATTACCGCGTTGTTTCCTTATCATATTTGGAATGAAAAATTTGTCTGCGATCGCCTGAAATGGAAACAAACTCAGCCAATTTATATTTTATTGCTGCGGGCTTATCGCCTTGCAGAAAGCTGCGAAGTTCCCTACCTTCCTGAATACGGCGGTTGCCGTTCTTGGATCGATTTGGCTGATGCTATTTCGCTGGAGGGAAGCCAAGCTGTTTTGAGCGATCGCGAGTACATTGAACGATCAAATGAAATCCGCAATCTGATAGCAAGTCCTGCGAATGCTTCTGGTTCGCAGAGAGTGACAACGCTAACGGAAGGTAGCCAGGATTTTAGTCCTCATTAATAGTTTTTAAGGTACTTTTCGAGAGGCGCGCTTCTACCAAACCCAGCCCAAAATCCGCAGCTAAGGCCATTAAAGCCGCCGGAATTGCCCCAGCCAAAAGTAACTGATTGTTGACGGTAGCAACGCCACGAAAAATAAACACCCCCAAGCCACCCGCGCCAATTGCAGCGGCGATTGTAGCAAGTCCGATCGCAATTACTGCGGCAACTCGCACCCCCGCCAGAATCACGCCCAGCGCCAGGGGAATTTCCACTTGCCATAACAGTTGCATATCAGTCATCCCCATGCCTCTTCCTGCTTCCGTAATCGCTGGATCGACGCCGACAATACCAGTATAAGTATTGCGGATAATTGGCAGTAAAGAATACAGAGTGAGGGCGATAATTGCCGTGCGATCGCCTATTCCACCCACTACTGGCACCGGGATTAGTAAGCCAAACAAAGCTAAACTGGGAATTGTTTGCATAATATTAGCAAATCCCAAAATCGGCTTTTTCAGTTTTGGTTTTCTGGTGACTAAAATTCCTAGGGGCATCCCCACCATAATAGCGATAAAAATTGCAACAGTTACTAAATATAAGTGTTCACTGGCGCGCTGAATAATCTCAGCGCCATAGCGGTTGATAAAAATTATCATTGGGTAATTCGTTATTACTGATTGCTGTCAATCTTATAAATCATTTTCCATTTCAGGACTTGGTTCCCCAGGATAGAAGCGAGAATCCAGAATTTCCTCTAAGCTGTAAAGGCAATTTTGAGGAAATGTTTTGAGAGGTAAATCGGTTTCTCCTACTGCCAAATCTCTACCGTTTTGATAAGCTTCTTGGAAGTAAGGTTTCAGACTTGGGTTATCTTGTATCAGTCTCTGAGTGTCCCGTCGCTGCACTCGAATTGTAGACAGCCAGGTACGACTCCGCTGCTGGGGCTGATATTGCCACTTCAGCAAATGTCCCAGTAAAATGCTCAAACGATTTCTAAGTTCTTGACGTTCCTGTTTGCCCAAATATTCAATCTCCTCAATTAAATTTGGCAAGTCAAGTTGGCTCCACTGACACTTGCGAAGTAACTTGGCTTGTTCTTGCGTCCAAGCATAGAAGTCTGTTTCGTAAAGACTGTGCATCGTTTGATTATCAGCTTAGTTATTAAAACTATATTATCAGATTTTTGCTAAAATTATTCAAATCTAGCTACTTGCAAACATTCAAGAAATGCGCGAGCTTCTGGATGCTGAGATTTCATAAAATCATCGGGCGATGACAATTCAACCAACCGTCCATCTTGCATCAAACCTATTCTAGAAGCTAACAAAAAAGCTTCTTGAATGCTGTGAGTCACAAAAATCACAGTTTTGCCCAGTTGCTGCTGCAATTGACCGAATTCCCGCTGCAATTCCAGACGAGTAATCGGGTCTAAAGCACCAAACGGTTCATCCATTAACAATATCGGAGGGTCAGCAGCCAGCGATCTAGCGACGCCTACTCGCTGCCGCTGTCCCCCGGATAACTGATGGGGATAGCGTTTGGCGAAGTGCTGGGGGTCGAGGTTGACTAATTCTAACAGTCGCCGGACGCGAGATTGAATACGATCGCCCTCCCAACCTTCCAATTTCGGCACTAAACCGACGTTTTGCTCGACGGTAAAATGAGGAAACAAGCCAATTTCTTGAATCACATAGCCAATTTTTCGGCGTAGTTGAATTGGGTTCCACTGAGTTGTCGGTTTTCCCATGACAAGAACTTCGCCGCTGCTTGGCGTTAGTAAATTGTTAATCAATTTCATGGTAGTAGTTTTGCCACTCCCGCTGCGTCCCAGCAATACTAAAACTTCTCCTTGCAGCACTTTGAAATTGAGTTTGTCTACTAAATACCTGCGGTTGAGGCGATATGTAACGTCAAGGCATTCGACAGCAACTTCATTATTGAGAGGCATGATTAGTTCCGGTGATTTGGGTGTTCAGGAATCTTAGGACTTACATACAAGGGGCTAGAAACCAGTTTTTTTTCTTAGATAATTTGCGGCTTCACCTAAGATTTCTCAGAGAAACCGGGTTGATGAGCGTAAGTCTTAAAATTCAAATCAGCGAACATCGGGGGACAATTGCCAATGCTAAAATCTACAATCTAAAATCTAAAATAGACTTGATTTTGCCATTCTAGCAGTAAGGCTCGACATTGGAGGCAAGTTAATTCTTTGAGCAAGTCGCGAATTCCGTCTGGGGTGAGAGGATATTCAGCACCGATCAGTTCGACGTTTACTGTTGCTGTAGGGTGCAATTCTGCAACAAAACCGTAGAGTTTTTGATTGGAGAAGGAACTGTTTATTGCCCAGCCAATGGTGTTGATCGGTTCGATGCGGGCGATCGCACTTTCTGTCACGCCTAGTTCTTTCTTGAGTATAGCTGGAACTTCCGCTGCTGGTATGGCTTCCGCTTCTACGCGACCGCCGGGAAAATCCAGGGTTGCTTCTGCCACGCCGGGGCGATACATCGGTGGGGGAAATAGCAATTTGTCAGCTTGAATGGTCAAGATTACCACTGAATCTGCTCTTTCTACTCGCCAATATTCTACTGTTTTTCCTTCGGTTGTTTCGAGATGTTCGGCGATTAGTTTTACCCAATGAGAGTTGATTTCTACAAAGCGATCTAGAGTTTTCCACTGGGATTTGGCAGTTTGGTTCATGTCAGAATTTTTGAAATAAATCAGATGTTTTTTGCTATGGTAGGCGATTTTTGCCGAGCTGAACAATACTGATCGAGCTTTTCAGCTTTGAGCCAGTTTTTTCCTCTCGATTGTAAATTTTTGCTACAACCTTACACATTCGCCTAGATAATTCCGTAACATAGACTACATAATCAAAGTTTATCTGCGCCTTCGCTCTGCGTTGTTTCAACCGGGCCCTGGTGCAGACTCTTAGCTAGACAGGAGTAATTATGCAACTGCAAACAGATATTCGTACTTGGCAATCCCAACCAACGCCCGGAAGCTTCGCCAGTGTCCGCGACTGGGAAAAATTTGGCTGCGCCGTACCTGCACCAAAATTGGCTCCTTCTATGTGGGTTAAATTGTTTAATCCGCCAACCGCATTCAGCTTTGACGAAGCGTGGCTGTTGTGTGAATGTTCGGAAGAACAGTGGCTAGCTTGGATTCCTGATTATGGCGAAATTTTACTGAGTACACATGAATTTTGCGCTACTAAATCGTGAATTACGCAGACAAACTTTGATAAGCCAGGTGTTAAAATCCATATCCATCGGGTTGCACGGGATTTTTTGGAAAAAATCTGGTTTCTGCGTAATTATGTCGTTTGCAGTGATGAATGCAAGTCCTTAAACTTTGATAAGGACTTGCATTCATCACTACAAACCTCTTATATGGCGTCGCTTCAGCCGATCTCATATAAGTCCTAATAGATATTAATTGAAATTTGGCCAACAAAAAGAGCAATAGAAAACCTATTGCTCTTTTTGTTCAAAAACACTCTCTAGTTTTGATCTTTAAGATAGCGGAAGTTATATCAACTGGCCTCGATTGACCCCAATATCGCTGCGGTGACGGGTTTACTGTATCGATGCTTGCATGGGAGATATTGGTGAACCCGCCCTTACAGCAATTACGGCCAATTTAGCCCCTGTGATATTGCTGGCTTATTTGCAAACTGCACGGTTATTTGCGTTTCTGACAATCGTGCCTACTCTACCATTAATCTGAATCGGGTTTTTAGTGCTGGCTCGAATCAAAAGTGGTTGTTTGGCGAGACATTCTCTGATTGATGCTGCCCAGGCGGTGAGAGCTCCGGTGTATTCTGTACGACCCGCTGGGGCGCGAAACTGATCGGTAATTAGGAAATCCGAGGTGATGCTAGTGTCAGTAGCAACATTGGTAATAATTGGAAAGTCAAAGGCTCTGGGTAATGTTCTGTCCTGGATTCGGCCCGGTAGCAACTGGTAATTCTTCGAGCCACCCTTGTAGTCAATACCTGCTTGAGGGCTTGTGGGAGGGCTTGTTTGAGCCAAGGCGGAAACAGGCAAGCTTGCTACCAAAACGGTGCAGCAACTCCAAAATAATTTCGATTTCATCTGATTCATCTCCTCAACTTTATGACGATTAGCACTAATTTAGGTATGCTCAAAAGACACTAGCTTTTATTGAGAAAGCGCCTGATGATATTGAGCTTTTGAGTTCGAGTTCAACTTACCTAATTTATTACCAAACATCTTCAAAAATGTTAAAACTGGTTTGCCTGACAAACTGTAGAAAAGTTTCAGTTGAGTTAGATATTTACACATCTGAAGTTGTTACAGCATTGGGGAGTCGGTTTTACCAGAATGATTCATTTTTGAGCGATGTCACTGGAACTTTATCAAATTTTGTCTCAGATATCAAGTTTTGCCGATCGCGTATCCTGTTT
The DNA here is from genome assembly GCF_036701435.1 of Microcoleus sp. Pol12A5. Taxonomy (NCBI): domain Bacteria; kingdom Bacillati; phylum Cyanobacteriota; class Cyanophyceae; order Oscillatoriales; family Microcoleaceae; genus Microcoleus; species Microcoleus sp. Pol12A5. The sequence continues at coordinate 16,893 of NZ_JAUBQU010000024.1, read as the reverse complement.
TAACACTGGTTTGCGGCTCGATCGATGTTTGAGTGTGGCGCCCTATACCAGGGCGAGAAAGATGCTACAGTGCATCGATGGGCGTTTGAGTATTTTCAGGCGACAATAGACAGAGAAGGGGCTTGAAAATAGGTGATTTTAGTGGAAGATAGTAAATTTATCGACGTATCGGACATCATGGGTGTTCCCGTGGCTCCGGCGGGTTACAAATCCGGCTTTGTGGGTATTGTCGGACGCCCGAATGTCGGAAAATCAACGCTGATGAATCAGTTGGTGGGGCAGAAAATTGCGATTACTTCGCCGGTGTCTCAGACGACACGTAACAGGCTGCGGGGCATCCTAACGACACCGGAAGCACAAATTATTTTTGTAGATACTCCCGGAATTCACAAGCCGCATCACCAACTGGGCAAGGTTTTGGTGCAGAATGCCCGCACAGCGATTCAGTCGGTGGATGTGGTGCTGTTTGTGGTGGATGGTTCGGTGGAATCGGGAGGGGGCGATCGATATATTGTCGAAATTCTCAGCAATTGCAAAGTTCCGGTGATTTTGGGGATGAATAAGTTGGACGAACAACCGGAGGATTCCGTGTTGATCGATCGAACTTACGAGCAAATTGTCAATCCTGAGTGGCCTGTAGTGAAATTTTCGGCTCTCACGGGCGAGGGTGTCGAGCCGCTGCAAAAATTGTTAATCGAACATTTGGAGGTTGGGCCTTATTATTATCCGCCAGATTTGGTGACTGACCAGCCGGAACGCTTTATTATGGGCGAATTGATTCGGGAACAGATTTTGCTGCTGACGCGGGAAGAAGTGCCGCATTCGGTAGCAATTGCGATCGACATAGTTCAAGAAGAAGCAAAAATTACGCGCATTCTGGCGACAATTCACGTCGAACGGGATTCCCAAAAAGGCATTTTAATCGGTAAAAGCGGCAGTATGCTCAAGTCGATCGGCAGTGCGGCGCGAGAACAGATTCAAAAGTTAATTGAAGGCAAAGTATATTTGGAGTTATTTGTCAAGGTGCAGCCGAAGTGGCGGCAGTCGCGCACTCGTTTGGCGGAATTGGGATATCGGGTGGAAGAATAAAACTTTGTCAGTTGGCAGTTTCCCTCTCTTAATCCTCATGTGCTCAGAAGCAGAGTTGAGAACTTCATCGAAACCACCAAGGAGGAGTGTATGTCGTTAACAGGTATAGCCAAGGAAACATTACAGATTCTAGAAAAAGGCGAGTTCATTTCAAAGCACGGCCATGTTATTAATTTTGCTACCGAGCAGAAGCTGGCAGAGAAAAATACTAAGTTGTATCGACCCGAAGAAGTTGAAAATTTATTGCAAAATACGCAATGTGATGCGAAACAGAGTCTTTTGGTGGAAGTTACCGATGAGACCACTCAAGTAGCCGCCTACCGTTTGGTAAAAGGTGAAGGTTGCCGCGATCTCGTGATCCTAAACTATGCCTCCGCTCGAAATCCTGGCGGCGGATTTATTAATGGTGCAAAAGCACAAGAAGAAGATTTGGCTCGCTGTTCCGGGTTATATCCCTGTCAATTGACACAGCCCGAGTATTATGAAGCAAACCGATCGCAAGATTCTCTTCTTTACACCGATTACCTGATTTATTCTCCAAAAGTTCCTTGGTTTAGAATCCGCAGTCGTGAATTGCTCGATGATTATTTTTTAGCATCTGTTATTACTGCGCCCGCACCAAATGCAGGTCAAGTATTGCGTCGCGATCCCAATGCGCTTCCCGATATTGAAAAAGCATTGCGGCGACGTGCTGGATATGTACTTGCGGTGGCACAAGATAATGGACATCGATCGTTGTTACTCGGTGCATGGGGGTGTGGCGTGTTTTGCAACGATGCCAGTATGGTAGCAGATGCTTTTGGTCAGTGGCTTGAGAGTCCGCGATTTCATGGATGTTTCGATCGTGTAGTTTTTGGTATATACGATTCGGCTAAGAGTAAGGATACATTGAAGGCATTTAAAAATAGATTTAAGTAAAAGTATTGCATTCTCAGCCTCGCTGTCGTCAATGCCTCTAACAATCCCAACGCACGCCGACTTTCAGGAGGTCATCGGCTGGAGTTTGAGGTAGTTTTTAGCAGGCGATTGGGAGCGTTATCTCGCAAACACTGCCTGACCTTGGAGATGATTCGGAAGCTCGATCGAGAGCTTTACCTACAGAAAATTGGTAGAATAAATAGATACGCTTCGCTCGCGTACCCATGCAACAAGCTAGTATATCCAATCTTTTCACCAAACATCAAACTAGGATATTCTCAAAAATTCCAACTATGAACTACCGAAACCACATCACGATCGAAGCAAATAAACGCGGTGGTAAGCCTTGTGTACGCGGCTTGCGAATTACGGTTTAGGAAGTGCTTGAGTACCGGGCTTCCGAGATGACCTAAGCAGAAATTATCAAAGATTTTCCCGATTGTCACGCGAGAAGATTTAAAAGCCTGCATTGCTGATGCTGCTGACCGCGAGCGTCGGTTTACGATCGATCCCTTATCCGCATGAAATTACTTTTTGATAAAAACTTGTCGCCCGAGTTGCCACATCGTTTGAGCGATATTTTCCCAATTTCGCTTCACGTCGTTTGATGTGGGAATGAAAGGAACGATCGACCTAATAGTTTGGGATTATGCAAAAGATCTGACTGCGCACTTCTTAGTGGAAACGCAGTCAGCCTGGGAACCCTAGCAATAGGGATATTTTGACAGAAATGTCTTAATAATCCCCGTACCGACCGGGCGGGGAGTGTCAAAGGATTTCTACATACCCTTCTGTTCCATGTACGCGAATTCGTTGCCCATCTTCGATCAGTTTGGTCGCATTTTCTACTCCGACAACTGCCGGTAAGCCATATTCACGTGCGATAACTGCTCCATGGGTCATCAGTCCACCAACTTCGGTGACTAGACCTTTTATGGATACAAAGAATGGTGTCCAGCTAGGGTCAGTAAACGAGGTGACTAATATATCTCCATCTTCTAAATCGGCGTCTTCCATGTTTAGGATGACACGTGCTCGTCCCTCTATAACTCCGGAAGAAACAGCCAGGCCTACAATAGCTTCAGCCGGGAGATTTTCTCGTTTGTACGCACCGGCAATCATTTCACCATCAGACGTGAGAACACGTGGGGGAGTTAGTTTTTCAAATGATCTGTACTCGTCTTTTCGTTTGCTGACTATCTGGTAATCCAGTTTATTTGTGCGTACAACTTCGTGCAGTTCTTCAAAAGTGAGGTAGTAAATATCCTCTCTTTCATGAATAACGTTGGCTTGTACGAGTTGTTCGGCTTCTTTCAGCAACGCCTGCTTATAAACGAAGTAGCGATTAACGATGCCGTATTTTGGATATTCACGATAGCCTGCGAAATTCCGGACTAGGCCGATCATCCGCTTTGTTTCTTTGGCTTTTTGTTCACCATCCGGTAATTGCTTCAATCGTTCTAACAACTCTTGTTCTTTGTTCAAAGCCGCCTGTCGCCCCTGCTCAAATTTCCGCTTGCCGGCACCAGGCTCAAAGTTTTTGATGTTACTAAGGATTATGGGAACAAGAGTCGTTGGTTTTTCGCTCCAACGAGTTCTAGTAATATCGATTTCTCCGCCACATCGCATTCCGTATTTGTTGAGAAAAGCATAGATGGCGTCCTGGGCTTCCTGTCCACCATCAAGCTTAACCAGCTCATCCAAAAAGCTATCTTCTTTTACATATTGCAAGTAATTGATTACTTCTGGATACGGGCGAATCACATCTGCAACATCCAACAACTCCAGACCCATTTCCGAAGTAATATTGTTGGATACGGATTGAGAAAGCGTGTCTGCTACGTTCTTTTCACCTAACCACTCCATCATTTTCTCATTGATCCAGGAGGAAGCATTCATACCAGTCATAAGCACACCAAAACTCGGTGAATCAGAGTTGGTCTTCTTTAATTGCTGGATATCTTCCAGGATTAAATCAAACAGATCCGATCCTGATTTCGTTTGGATGGTTTGTTTTAACGCTTCGATCGAGGTTTGACTCTGTTGAATCAAATCAGCAACAATCGCCGGATCGTAGTCGTTTAGGGTTTGAAAATCCGCAGGCGATCGACCTTTACTGCTTTTGCCGGGACTCCGATCGTCGGGTAACGATTTTATAAAATCTCCCCGCTCTATGATGGTTGTAAGTGCGTCTTTCATGAGCGGATCGGATTTTCCCAATGTGACGTTTAATATAGTTTCTCTGCCGACAGGTGAAGCCAGCGTCGCTGTAACATCAACAAATAACCTTCCACCAGCAGTGTGCATGGGTGCATGGGTCGTTAACAGAAAAAAAGACAATCCCAATGGTTTCATGGCATCGGTCATCATTTGGTTGTGACCGACAGATACATAGACGTGGTTTTCCCGATCGTTCGCTTCAGGGATGGGGTATAAAGTAGTGATTGGCCGACTCTGGACAATATAAAATGTATCATCAACCAAACACCATTCGATGTCCTGGGGACAGCCGAAATGTTCTTCGATCTTTCGACCCGTGCGCTCAAGCTGTAAAATCTGCTCATCCGTCAGCGCTTGCCTGTTCTGTCTCTCAAGCTCAATTTCCTGTTTTTTCGTACCGCCATCTTTTAAGGCATAAACAGCCAGTTTCTTGGTAGATATCTTCTTATCGATAACCTTGCCGTTACACACTTTATAGTTATCGGCATTCACCAGGCCGGAGACCAAGGCCTCGCCAAGTCCGAAGCTGGCATCAATGGATAACACTTTTCTATTAGAAGTGACGGGATCGGCAGTAAACAAAATTCCTGCCACCTGCGGGAAGACCATCTTCTGAACAACCACAGACAGGTAGACTTTACGGTGGTCGAAGCCGTTTTGAAGGCGATAAATTACTCCTCTCTCGGTAAATAGCGATGCCCAGCACTTGCTGATATGCTGATAGATTGCCTCCTTTCCGATAATGTTCAAATACGTATCCTGCTGGCCTGCAAAAGAGGCCGTCGGTAAATCCTCTGCCGTTGCGCTGGATCGTACTGCATAGGCATTTTTGTCATCAAGCATGGAGAGGAGGCGGGCGATCTCTTGATTAATGTCTTGAGGAATGGCTATCCCTTGGATGACCCTACGAATCTCACCGCTAAGTTCACCGATTTTATCCCGGTCTTCCACTTTTAGAAGGGATAAGCGATCGAGTAATTCGTTAATCGACGACGTTTCCCCAATGATTCTTTTAAAGGCTTCAGTAGAAATACAGTAGCCATCCGGTACGCGGATTCCTTCAATCTTGGAAAGTTCCCCCAGGTTTGCGCCTTTACCCCCAACAACCATGATTTTTGTTTTGTCAATGTCCTGAAAACCAAGCACATAGGAACTCATATATTTACCTCCTGTGGGAATTCATTCTTTGATAATTTTGATGATATCCTTCGGGCTAAAACGATTCGGGAATTTTTGCTACAGCATGGCGAACCGTTACTCACAAGTGCATCTTATCCCGAAATAGTCCCTCATTTAGTGTTGATGGCATTTCTGCATCGGGTGATTAATGGTGGGGGAACGTTGGAGAGGGAATATGCGATCGGACGCGACAGAATGGATTTATGTTTGCGTTATGGTGAGGTAACATTGGGAATTGAACTGAAGGTTTGGCGAACTCGGAAAGTCGATCCTTTGAGTAAAGGGTTGGAACAGTTAGATGGATATTTGGCTCGATTGGGACAAGATGAAGGGTGGTTGGTGATATTCGATCGGCGCGAGAATGCGCTCGAATTAGAAGAACGACTGAATACTGAAATTCATCTGACACCAATGGGGCGAACCGTTACAGTTATTCGTGCGTGAAGAAGTTCTGATAAATGCTTTGGTTCTGGCGATCGCCCTAGTGTGCGATCGACTCTCATCTAAAATATAATAAAGAAGGGGTTGACATACACTATCGAGCTGCGGTATTACTCGATTATATCCAGTATTGTACGGCAACTGCAATACAATTATTCGATCGCGCACCCATGTAACAAGCGAGTATATCTAATCTTTTCGCCAAACCTCAAACGAGGAGATTCTCAAAAATTCCAACTATGAACTACCGAAACCACATCACGATCGAAGCAAATAAACGCGGTGGTAAGCCTTGTGTACGCGGCTTGCGAATTACGGTTTATGAAGTGCTTGAGTACCTGGCTTCCGAGATGACCGAAGCAGAAATTCTCGACGATTTTCCCGATTTGACGCGAGAAGATTTAAAAGCCTGCATTGCTTATGCTGCTGACCGCGAGCGTCGGTTTATGACCCCGACCTTATCGGCATGAAATTACTTTTTGATGAAAATTTGTCGCCCCTGTTGCCGAATCGTTTGAGCGATATTTTCCCAAATTCGCTTCACGTCCTTTGATGTGGGAATGAAAGCAACGATCGACCCAATAGTTTGGGATTATGCAAAAGACAATAATTTGATGATTGTCTCGAAAGACGCGGATATGCACGACCTAAGCTTAGTATTTGGGAATCCACCGAAAGTTATTTGGCTTTGCCTTGGAAACGGTTCGACATTACAAGTTGAAAATTTGCTGCGTCGGAATTTTAACGCGATCGAATTATTTTATGAAGACGATAATTTATCGCTGCTTTCTTTATCATAATTGTACCGCAACTGCGATATAATTATAAGTTAGCTGACAAAGCTTTTGAGGTTTGAGGTGACGTGCTGAAACAAAAAAGGAGTTCAAGTATTTTGGATAATTGTTATGGGCAGCATGGATGGAAGGAATTTCTAAGAAATAGAAAAGATATTATTACTGAATTTGATAAAGTTCTAGAGCAAACTACGAACCGACCTATTCATGTGGCACATGGTCAAGCTGTAGAAGCATATATTCGTAAATGGTTAGCTGAATTTCTACCGAAAAAGTATGCGGTTACATCTGGTTATATAATCCCAGATTTGTATGATAATAGTGGCAAAATATATCACTATGACATCATTATCTACAATCGCTTAGAAGCTCCTGTTTTATGGACAGAAGGCAACCAAGATAATAGCGAACAAGGGAAGTATAGAGCAATTCCAGCGAAGCACGTAGTCGCGGTTTATGAAGTCAAATCTCGTTTAACAAAAGACAATGTTGCCGAGGCATTAAGTAAACTCGATCAAACGAAAGATTTTAGTAATCAGTTAAATAAAAATTATACCTGTGGTGCAATATTTATAGATCTCAAAGAAAGTGATAAAAATAAAGAATCAATTTTGAAAGAACTTCGCAAAGGCGCTAACGTGTTTGGATTCTCAGGAGGGATGGTTCTCAGATATGAAGGAGATGACACACCAACTGGGATAATTTCTCTTTTGAATACAGAGTCCAATTCAGAAGCAGAAAGTATTCCTTGCAAACCTTTAGCTAAGAGGATCGACGATTTAAAGATTTACATAACAGAAGAAGGGAATATTGAATGTGCTGAACTTGGCAGTGGGGCAATTATGGTCGCTACTGCAGAAAACACATGGTCAGTATCAAAGTTATATGGAGTTACTTATAAAGAGGGATCTATCTCTGTCTATTTAAGCTGGTCTAGAAGTAATTTTTCTGAATTTTGTATTAACTTACTGAGTGCCCTCGAAGGGTTGCCGTACAACGATAAAAATAGACCATCATTTGGGAGAGTATTTGATAAAATTGAGCTAAAAATGAAACCTTGATGTAGCGGTGGTTTTGATCGATCTTATGTCTCCTGACATCTTTTGCTTGAATTTGTATAAGAGTAAGAAATTGGGAGAGTTGTCAGCGGGCGATCCTTGAAAGCCCCTGTCTTTGAAGGCTTATGGTGATCGCAACAAGTTAACAATTCAAATGCAGGCGACGGAAGAAAATCTTGGTGCTGAGTTCGAGATTGTCTGCCACCGCTGATTTGAGTCGTTATCTCGCAAACGCTGCCTGACCTTGGAGATGATTCGGAAGCTCGATCGAGAGCTTGACCTACAGAAAATTGGTAGAATAAATAGATACGCTTCGATCGCGCACCATGCAACAAGCTAGTAGATCCAATCTTTTCGCCAAACCTCAAACGAGGAGATTCTCAAATGCCATTGGCTGAACTAATGTCACAGATCCAGGAACTTTCAAAAATTGACAAGCTTCGGCTGATGCAGTTTCTGGTAACAGAACTGGTCAAAGAAGAAGATGCAACAAACTTTTTTGTTGCCGATCGAGAGTATCCAGTCTGGTCGCCTTACAATTGCTCTGAGGCTGCGAATGTTTTAATGAATCTTCTGACGACAAAACAACAAGAACAGAATGATTGACGCTCAGAGATTTCCCTACAAAATCATTGACACCAGTCTTGGCATGGTCGATCGAATGCCGTATCTGCCATTGACACTCAGCCTGAACGGTCAATCCTTGAACGCTGAGGGCTTACTAGATACAGGCGCAAGCGTTAATGTTTTGCCCTACGAGTTAGGGCTACAACTGGGCTTAGTCTGGGAAAATGAGACACTCTCAATCGTATTGGCTGGGAATTTGGCTCGATTTGAAGCCCGCGCAGTCGTTGTTAATGCTCGAGTTAGTTCATTCCCAACGCTTAACCTGGCATTTGCCTGGACACAAGCAACCAATGTACCTTTGATTTTGGGGCAAGCTAATTTCTTCTTCGAGTTTGATGTCTGTTTCTTCCGGGCACGTTCAGAATTTGAAATCCGTCCTAAGCAGAGTGAATAGAAATGAAGACACTCCCACTATACCGTTATCTCGCAAACGCTGCCTGACTTTGGAGATGATTCGGAAGCTCGATCGAGAATTAAGGATTCCGGTGGATAAATGTCGCCCTACATTACCAACACTAATTGCTGCTTTATTCTACGATTTATCAACAGATAAAGAAATCAAAATCCCTTCAATCGGTGAAAAACGGGAACGGGAATTGCTATCTCCCACAGCTAGGACTTGATATGATATATACGAGCAAGCCAACTGGTTGAGCCAACAATCCCCGTACCTCGATCGTCGGGGAGTGTCAACAACAACTATCAAGGCAATTCAACCGAACTCGGTTTAGCAATGTGAGGCAAGCCCCAGCCCAATTTTTCCCGCAAAATGTGGAAAAACTCAAAAGATTGCACCCGAATAAACCGGGCTGGGTATTGAGCTCGCTCGACTTGCACCCAATCTTCGGGCAGAACATAACATCCGCCGTTACCGTCTACCACCATTACCAGGCGGTTTGGACTCGCCGGCAAAATCTTGACCGGCTCGGTGTTGGAAAACACCAAAGCCCGCGAAGCCATTGAATGCGGGCAAATAGGCAGCAACTGCAACACCGGCACTCCGGGAATGATGACAGGCCCACCGGCAGAAAGGGCGTAAGCTGTCGATCCTGTCGGAGTCGCGATGATGACTCCATCTGCGGCAATGTCAACAGAGGCGTGCTGGCCGATCGCCACTTCAAAATGACACATACAAGTCAGCGGTTCCCGGTGCAACACCATTTCATTGAGACAAAGAGCTTCCCAGAGGCAGTCGTTTTCTCGAAACAGCCGCACCGCGAGCATCGATCTTTCTTCTATTTCGTATTCTCCGGCGATTACCTTTTCCAAAGCTTGCGGCAGCAAGTTCAGGTAAGTTTCTGTTAAAAAGCCCATGTGACCGGTATTGACAGTCAGCAGCGGCACTCCAATCGGAGCGACTTGGCGAAATGCAGACAGCACCGTACCGTCGCCGCCCAAAACCACTGCAAACTCCATGTCGCTGTCAAAACCGGGGGGGACGAGTTGTTCGATCTGAGTGTGGCACAGGGGACGATCGGGGCTAGAATAGCCCAGAATTCCTCCGGAACCAGAAACCGAGCAAACCTCCCAGCCGCGGGCAGTCAGCTTGTCTTGTAACTCTGCGGCGATGCGACAAGCCACAGGTTTAACGTCGTTGTATATAATCCCAGCTTTCGGCACTTTAAAATGTAAAGGGCATTTTTTGTTTACTCCGTTTTTTAGTCTTAAGCTGCTCGTACTCTATTTCCTTGAGCTTCTTCATAATCAGATTAAAGTATTCTTCGAGATAAGACTCCAAAGTAGTAGTTTCTTTGGGGTCGAGTCCGAAGACACTGTAAACTTCATCCATCGGAGCTTTCAAGGGTTTTCCGGCTGCCAAAACTTCTGAAAAAGCCAATCTGTCAGCTACGTTCCAACTCCACTGAAAGAACTTAGCAAATTGACGAGTAGCCTTCAACAAGGCGTCTGGGGTGCGCGTAATTTTGGCTTGCTTCCCTGACAGCCGTTCGCACAACCTCACGATTTCTTCAGCATCCCAAGCGCGATTTCCCACCACCGGAAAGCTTTTTTTCTCGGTTTCGGGAACGGAAAGAGCCCGGACGGCAAATTTAGCAACGTCCTGAGTGTTCATGTAGGCAAGGGCGGATGGCTTGTTGGGCAGCCAGACTGCCTGATTGTCCAAAATCGGCATTGCATACAGGCTCAGCAGTCCTTGCAAAAAGCCGCAAGGTCTCAAGATTGTATAGTCTAGACCGGATTCTGCTAAGAACAATTCGGTACAGCGCTTGATTTCCAACAAGGGGACTTGGGGATATTTCTCCGCGTCGAGAAAGGAAAAGAATATGTAACGCTTGATGCCTGCTGCTGCTGCTGCTTGGATCAGCGATACTTTTCCGTCCCAGTCTACTCTTTTGATGCTGACAGAATCTGCTGCACTGGCTGTTGCTGCATCGATAATAGCACTGACGCCTTCTAGGGCCGGAGGCAGACTGTCTGGCTGGCAAAGGTTCCCCGGTACGAGTTCAGCGCCCCATTCTTTCAAAAATGCAGCTTTTCTGTAACTTCTGACTAAACAGCGCACCTGGTAGCCCTCGTCTAGGGCGCGGCGGGCTATCTGGCGGCCGAGAGTGCCGGTGGCACCTAAAATCAATAAAGTCATCTAGGGATTAATTATGAATCTTAAACTTTCAATAAGATGGTATCAGGTTTTTGTTAAGTTTTTTATAAAAACTTAACAAAAACCTGAATTTTTCTCATTTTAGGCTTGAGATATTCGGCAGAAGGCTGGCTTTCGGCAGCAAGTAGACTCTAGCAGGCAGAAGGTAAAAGGCTTCTGAAGGATTGGTTGAAAAAAACTTATTCTTCGCCGCCTTGCAATTTGAGCAGGAGGAAGCCTCCACCTATACCCACGAAAATTAGGGAAAAGGACAAAAAGGCTGCATTGAAAATTTCAGGATTCATGGTTTTATAAGTCCAATTGGGCGATCGCATTAAATAAAGATAATATAATTTGGGGCAACCATGTACATGAATGCTAAAATTTCAGTGCCGAAATTGCTGTATTTTGTTGGAGAAAACTGCCTTGAGTCTCGATCGGGAATCACAACTAGCTGTAACTCTCGGAGATCCGGCGGGAATTGGCCCGGAGGTGATTCTCAAGGCATTGGCAGATCCCGCTGCTGGTTGGAGGGTAACGGTTATAGGTTCTAGGAGAGTTTTGCAGGAAACTTACGATAAGTTGCGATCGAGCAATCCCGCAGCACAAGTGGCAAATCCCGAAACATTAAACATTATTGATATTGAACCAGACAGCAAGTGGGGCAAAATTGTCCCCGGTGTCGGTAGTGCAGCTAGCGGGGCCGCTAGCTTTGCTTACATGGAAAGCGCTATCGCCCGTACCATCGCCGGCGAATTCTCCGCCATCGTGACAGGCCCGATTTCCAAAACTTGCTGGCAGGCGGCCGGTTACAATTATCCCGGACAAACAGAACTCCTCGCAGAAAGAGCAAAATCGCAGCGATTCGGAATGCTGTTTGCCGCCACATCTCCACACAGTGGCTGGACGCTCGTAACTTTACTCGCTACCACACATATTTCCCTGCGTCAAGTCCCCGATGCGGTGAGTCCCGAATTACTGAGTGAAAAACTAGAATTACTGATAGACTGTTTGCGGGAAGATTTTGGGCTGGAAAGACCGAAAATTGCGATTTCTGGCTTAAATCCTCACAGCGGCGAAAATGGCAAACTGGGAAATGAAGAGCAAGACTGGATGATACCTTGGTTGGAAACGCAGCGCGATCGCTTTCCTCAAGTTCAGTTAGACGGGCTAGTCCCCCCCGATACCCTGTGGGTAAAACCGGCTAAAGTTTGGTACGGTTTAGCCAAGGAAGCTCACGACGGTTACTTGGCAATGTACCACGACCAGGGGTTGATTCCAGTAAAATTGATGGCTTTCGATAAAGCAGTCAACACTACAATTGGCTTGCCTTTTGTCCGCACCTCTCCGGATCACGGCACAGCTTTTGATATTGTAGGTCAAGGGATTGCGGATGCCTCCAGCATGAAGGCAGCATTGCAGTTGGCGGCTCAGTTGGCTAGTCGCAGAACAGCAGTTAAAATAAGGCGATAGCTTTAGTACGCCTGACGCTTGGAAAAATTGTGTCATTCCTATTGATAGTCGCTGGAGTGAGGCGGCAAGCAAGCTGGTAATTTTCTTCGGTCGATCAAAATCACGTTTGGGTAGGGCAGTATGGCAGCATCTAATGATAACTCAGGCAAAATGTATCAGTCAGAAAAAGAGGTTTCTGATGCAACTCAGGCAAGTTCTAAAGCTGGAGAGCAACTTCAGGAATTGCTAACCATACTGACTGAATTTCAGTTATTGAAGAAATCCAAAAAAGAGCCAAGCGAGCTGAAATTACCGCTTTCGGAAAAGTCTGTGCAGCGATTAGAGGATGAGGAAAATCGGCGCAAACAATTGTCTTTCCTGATCGAATCACCGAGTATTGTACCGGAAGTATTAACTAATGATGAAGAAATCCCATCTCAAAGACGAGAAAAAAGTAATAATGAGGAACCCGATTTATCTGTAACCGCGAAGGTAGCCAAAAATTATCCACCGTCTGAGGAAGAGTTAGAACAAGCAGTAGAGGAGTTTAAGCGGTTGCAGCAACTGCTGTTTGAAAGGGATTTACCGGAATTTTACAGTAATGTTTTGAGCGTGGAACAAAGGTTAGAAACTTTTGAGAAGTTGATGTCTGAACCCCAAGAGTTGATGACTTTACTGAGACCGTTAATTCCTGACTTAGTGAGAGATGAATTAGAGGGGTTGAAGTCGGAATTAAAAAAGGCGATCGAACTCGCTAGCAGCGATCAAATTAATCAGCTCGAATTGCAGACCAAAATAGCTGATTTGGAAAATAAAATTGCTAACTTCAACCAGCAGCAACTGCCGAATTCAGAACAGTTAATGCAAAGGGTGATGTTGGTGGTAGGCGAGCTACTCAAGCGTAAGGTAGAGGAGTCTAAGTTAGAGGTAGCTTCGGCGATCGCACCAAAAGTCAATCAAGTAATTCACAATCAAAACGGGCTTGAAGAACAGGTAGTAAGAATTGAAGATAAAGTTGCGAATATTCAACAGCGTTACCAGCAGCAACCGGAAGATTTAATCAAGCAGCTAGTACCAGTAGTTAGCGAATTGCTAAACCGCAAAATTAGTGAATTAAAATCAGAGATTGTAGAAGCTGTTACCCCCTCAGTACAGGTAAGAATAGCTTGGGTAGAAATAGAAGAAAAAGTATTGAGCATCATCGAACGCCGACTGGCTACACAACAGTCGCCAATTCAGAAGCCAGAAGAGATAATGGCGGTGCTAATGCCTGCAATAACTGATTTGCTGAATCAGAAAATCGAGGAATCAAAATTACAAGTAGCAGCGACGATCGAACCTTTGATACAATCAGCAATTCTTCAAAGAGAAGTTCAAGGAAAATTGAGCGATGTAGAAAGTAGACTAAATAATCTTCAGCGACAGCAAAAATCTCAGCCGGAAGATATAATGGCAAGGTTAATGCCGTTAATGATTGAGTCGCTGAACCGGAAAATCGAGGAGACAAAGTTAGAGGTGAGAGAGGCGATCGCACCTGGTGTCAACACAGCTATTCAAAACAGCGGTATTGCAGCACAAATATTAAATAATGAAACTAAAATTGTCGAAGTTCAGCAGCAAGTTTTAGGCGAGATAGAAGGGTTGATGGCAAGAATAATGCCAGTGATTTTAGAAATGCTGTCTCGAAACATCGGGGAAGCAAAGCTGGAGATAGAATCTGCGATCGCCCCCGCTGTCGATGCCATCATTCAGAATAAAAGGATCGATCAAAGACTCGCGAAGATCGAACAAAAGATTGTGGCGATCGAACACCGGATTTATGAATCGACAGACTTGTTTACAGATTTACTGAAACCTTTGATTGACGAGCTGATGGTTAGCCATCACGCCCAACTGCAAAAGTCTGTCATCGAATCTATTTTACCCTTGTTAGATGAAGTTGTAAGTTATAATTACAGACTTAACGATAAAGTAGGCGAACTAGATCGCAAAATTACTGATGCGGAATGGGGAGGCAATCGGGAAGAATTACTTGCCAGAATTAAAATCATTTTTCCCGAAATGATGCTCCAAACAATTAATGAGTCTAGAAAATCATTTGTCGAAACCATAGCTCCGATAATTGATGAAATAATTAATACGAAAAGCCGAGAAAATAGACAATCGATGGGAGTAGCCATATCGCCGGCTCTGACTGTGGGAATCAGCCACAGAATAAGTGAATCCCCCGATGAAATTGCAATGGCGATCGCGCCGGAAATGGCCACCGCTATCAAACAGCAAATTCATCTCAAGCGAGAAGCAATGTCGGATGCACTTTATCCGATCATCGGCAGCACGATTTTAAAATACATCGCCGAGATGATGCGGGAGATTAATGAAAAACTTGAAGCATCTTTAAGTCCCGAGGGAATTAGTCGTAAAATTAAAGCAAAATTACAGGGCATTTCTGAAGCAGAATTGCTGATCAAAGAAACAACACCTCTGAGTGTTAAAGCTGTTTTTTTAATTCAAACAGAATCGGGCTTAGTAATTTCTGCAGTGCAGAAGTCTGAACGCGAACAGCTAGAATCAGAGATGGTAGCGGGGATGCTCACTGCTATTCGGGCTTTTGTCAACGATTGCATATCTCAGTCTGGAAATATTGCAGAAATTGATGCAATAGAATACGGCACATCTACGATCGTATTGGAAGTAGCGGGTTCGTGTTATCTAGCAGTAGTGATGCAAGGAGAAACCCGCCAGTGGTTTAAGTACAAAATGCGAGCGATATTCAACAATATTGTTCAAGAATACGGAGATATAATTTGGTCATTTAACGGCGATCCAGCAACTGTGCCACCAGAAGTCAACTCGAAATTGCAAAAATTAATCGATACAGAGGTAAAAGTTAAATCTTCTAAACGTCCCATTTTACCAATTATCGGTTTGGCAGCGTTAGGTTTAATTGGGGTACCTTGGGGAATTCATCAATACCGCAGCGGAGTTGAAGCCAGCTTAGAAGCAGATACGAATTTAGCATTACAATCTGCTCCCGAGTTATCGGTTTATCGTATCGCGGCAGATGTTAAAGATAAATTATTGCAGATTTCGGGACGAGTGCCGAATCAAAATCTGCGATTGAAAGCGGAAAAAATCGCTCAGCAAGTGGCTCCCCAATCAAGAATTGAAAATAAAATTATAGCCGTTGAAGTACCTCCCGATCCAGTTTTAGTCGAAGCCGATGTCAAGCGGACAGCAGCTCTTTTGAATAAAGTAGAAAGAATTAATATCTCAGCTCGCTATGCAGAGGGAAAAGTCGCCGTTGCAGGCAGCGTGAGCAAAGTGCCAGATGCTCAGAAAATAACTCAAGCTTTTGAGAAAATTCCGGGGGTGAAGTCTGTCACAAATACAGTGATAATAGGAACTCCACCGCCGCCAAAGATAATAATGCCTGTTCGCGTGTATTTCGGTGCAGGTTCGGCAAGTTTGCAGGCGAAAGATGTAGCAGAAAAGCTTAGCAAAGTCAAGGAATATATGGAGAAAAATCGCACGAAGAATTTAAGGATAGTTGGCTACAGCGATTTTAAAAGCACTCCGGTAGAAAATCAAAAGTTGGCACTGGAAAGGGCGACAAATGTGAAAAATATTTTGGTTAGACAAGGGATAAATGGCAACAGAATACAAGTTGCTTCTACTAAGGGTCGTCCGGAAGGTGTGGAGGCAACTCAACCGCTGTGGTTGAGCAGATTAGTAGTATTTGAGGTGATAAATTAAAATAGGGAATTGGTAATTGAAAATAGGGAATAGGGCATCGGGCATTGTTAATTGGGAATTTTCCCTAATGACTAATGACTTCTTTCTCTTAATTTATAGTAACTGGCAAGAAGGTTAGGAAATTTTTTATCGCTGAAAATATTGCTCTGACTGCATTTCCCTTCTTCCTTCTTGCTTCTTCGTTATTCCTGACATCCGTTACATCCGTTGCCGAACTTCCTTCTTCCTCTTAAATTAATCTAACTCGCCCGGAGGTAAAGGGTTGTATTCGATCGCCCGCCAAGCATACTAACAAGCGGCCGCTTCCGTCAATGCCGGCTGCTTCTCCGCAGATGGTTTCCGAGGAAAGTTCGATCGCCACCGGGCAGCCAATCAACCCATCGCGGCGGCGCAATTCCGGCAAAAGTAGCGCTAAACCGGACTTGGAGGCTGGCTTGTCTGTGGTAGAAAACATATCGGCTAGTTCGAGTAAATAGTGCCGCAGTCGATCGACCAAACACAGTTCATCTGGTACTGTACTAGCAATAGAATGCAAGCTTACCGCCTTGCCGAGATCCCTTTCATCCAATCCCGCAGCCGCGAAATCTACGCAGCGGTTGAGCCCAATTCCCACAACGGCGCGAGTTTTACCCAAAGCATTGCCGTTGGTAGCTTCGCAGAGAATTCCGGCTAATTTGTGGCGATCGATCCAGACATCGTTTGGCCATTTCAGGCGCAGCATATCGCGACAGTCGGGAACCAAATCTTCGATCGCGTAAATCAC
>NZ_JAUBQU010000156.1:0-11462 GCF_036701435.1 Microcoleus sp. Pol12A5 | reverse complement strand
TCTTCCCTTTCTGTTGTTGGAGTATTAATCAACAAAAGTTGACCAATATTGAGGTGAGTGGATTGTTTCTGGGATTCGGGAATCAAAACGTAAGCTGCTTGCTGTACGCGATCGTGCAGAAATTTGTAATAACAGGATTCTGGATTCTGGAACCACGAGTCAGAAGTATTGCTTTCTTCTTCTGAATTCTGATTTGTGAATTCAAACTCCTCTGAAGTGAAAAACTTATAAACTTCAGTTAGTGGGAGAATTAACCCTGCTTGCAAAGCTGGCCACAATGTGGCTGCCGTATCTGAAGAAGATTTTTCACACACTACCGCCAGCGTTTCTATATCAAATTCGTTACCAATGCAGGCAGCTAACTTTAAAACTTCTTGCGTCTGGATTGGCAACTTTTGCAATTGAATCGCCATGAACTCGACAACATCATCTGTCAGGGCTAAGGTTCGCACTCTCGCGATATCGCACTCCCAATACCGCTCCTCAAAATTAAATGTAATTAGCCCATCTTCATGCAAAGATTTGAGAAATTGCGTGCTGAAAAATGGATTGCCTTGGGTTTTTTGATCTATCAGTTCTGTTAAGGGCATAGCCAACCCTCTAGAACAAACTAAAGTATCGGCAATCAAACAATTCAAATTGACGCAATCGAGTGGCGCGAGGGTAATGGTGTTTACAGTAGCTCCGGTTTTTTGAATGTCGGATAATGTCACCACCAAAGGGTGTACGGGACTGACTTCGTTATCTCGATACGCTCCAATTAAAAAGAGATACTGCCGATCGCGATCGCTCGTCAAAAGTTGAATCAACTTTAATGAGGCTGAGTCGGCCCATTGCAAGTCGTCTAAGAAGATGACGAGGGGATGTTCTTTGGTTGTGAAGAGTTGAATGAAGTTCTCGAATAACCGATTGAAGCGATTTTGGGCAGCGCTGCCCGAAAGCTCTGGTGCGGGTGGTTGCTCTCCGATAATCCGTTCTAGTTCGGGAATCACCTCAACGATTACCTGAGCATTCTCGCCCAATGCTGCCAGGATTTGAGTCTTCCACTGTTCAACTTTCGCATCTGTTTCGCTCAGCAATTGCTTCATTAAATCGCGAAAAGCTTGTACAAAAGCTGAGAATGGTTGGCTGCGTCCAAATTGGTCGAATTTGCCTTTGATGAAGTAGCCTCTAGCTGCGACAATCGGTTTGTGAACTTCGTTGACGACGGCGGTTTTGCCAATACCTGAGAAGCCAGCCACCAGCATCATTTCCGCGCTTCCTGCACTCACGCGATCGAAGGCTGCTAGTAGGGAGAATACTTCGTTCTCTCTACCATATAATTTTTCGGGAATGATGAAGCGATCGCACAAATCTCGCTGCCCTAGTTTAAAAGAGGCGATTTCTCCAGTTTTTTGCCACTGGTACAAACAAGTTTCCAAATCAAACTTGAGTCCTAGAGCACTTTGATACCTATCTTCAGCATTCTTCGCCATCAGTTTGCTAACAATTTCAGACAGCACCAATGGAACGCTTTTGTTAAGGTGATGGACTGGAATAGGCTGCTTGGCAAGGTGACAGTGTACTAACTCTATCGGATCTTCGCTTTGGAAAGGCAACTGTCTCGTGAGCAGTTCGTAGAATGTAACTCCCAGAGAGTAGAAATCCGTGCGGTAATCAATGCCTCGGTTCATTCGCCCAGTTTGTTCGGGAGATATGTAAGGTAAAGTGCCTTCGAGGAGGTTGGGATTTTGAATTTCTTGGGTTTGGCGCGGCAACAGGGAAGCGATGCTGAAGTCAATCAGCTTAACTTGTTTGCTGGCAGGGTTAATTAAAATGTTGGCGGGTTTGAGGTCTTTATGGATGACGTGGTGGCGATAAAGTCCGTCGAGCGAGTTGGCAATTTGAATTGCAATGGGAAGAAACTCGTTAATAGGCAGCCCTTCCAGAGGTTCCCTGCTGGCGAACACCAGACTAGCGAGGTAGCTACTTAAGGAAATTCCGCCAAAGTCTTCCATCACCAGAGCATAGTGGTTATGGTAAGTCTCCAGGCTGTATGCCTTGACAGTGCCGGGGATCTCTAAGTTTTTAGTAATGACAAACTGATTGCGGAAGTGAACCAGTTCGTGGAAGCGGGGAAAGTCATTTCGCAGCAGTTTGATCACGACGGGCTGCTGATCGGAAGACCGACGGCCACGATAAACTAGAGTTCGATTGCCTGCGTATATTTGCTCGTTAATCTGATATCCTCGAAAAATATTTGTTATGCTAGCCATATCTACGTATTCCTACTGCTTCTGTCTAGCTGAAGCTTTTTAGAGTTAATATCTACTATATTCCCTCTATCGGCTGTGCTATTGATTAACTATATTTAGTTTAAGCTACTTTCTAGCTTAAATTATAAAAAAGCGATTTTTCAAACAAGACTTAATATTTGGGGTGCTTTAGGTTGTCTACTTATTATTTTGAGATCGCGCCAACCTAAAGTAACTTTAGCTTTTGGCCTATTTGCTGAGTCATTAACACCCAAAAATAAAAGTTGGCAGGCTTGATTTAATCTAACCTCTTCGTTAGGAGAACAGATTGAATTCTTAAGTTATCTGCCATTTTAATCATTGTCAACTTATTTGAATTTCTATTTTTAATGTAATATGATTACCAGGATTTATATAAGTGAATCTAGGTCTACCTGTATGCAGAATTGAGCGTAATAACCATCGGCACATTTTACCACTCTTACGATTTCCGCTAAATGGCTTTCTTTTATAAAAGATAGGCATGAAATATTCCCCATGCCAATCAAATCTGTAAAAACGCTCACGGTTGAGCTAAACAAAATTACCAATGACAAGGTTGTGAGCGTTAGTCGAGTTGAGTTTGAGATTTGAGATTTACTTCAATGAATCTGGCAGCTTGAACAGTAGTCTAAAATTTTTGCCTCTCCCCGAATCCTGTCAGCAAGCAAGTATCCATTTGGGGGCGTGGTCAAAAAAGTGGCGCCGGCTCTACCAGATGCTCCTAATGTGTGAGAAATCCTGGAAATAGCCTGCATTGATGACTGACAAAACTTTGCGGGGGAAAATATAAATTAGAGTTATGGATAACTGTCAACCTTTTTCGGCTAGGCATCTTAGCGTGGGTTCTGGACGATCGCTGACAAGACTTGCACACAAACTCTGACTGTAATGGGTGAAATTTTATCAATTTTTTGATAAACTTGATGTTCGCGGCTTGAGAGTTGACTTCACAATAAGACAGGTTTCACCAGTTGTGAACCGCGCTCCTACATTGCACCTACCGACTGAGCGGGCAGGTGGCTTTTGTGTCTGCGGGCGCTGACGAAAGCAACTCAACAGCGCAGCAAGCAAAATAACGCTAAAGTTACTATCTACTTGAGTCCGCAAGGCTACCCTTGCGAACTCAGGAAAAACCCACCCAAAACACTCGTGAAGCGCAGCTATCCCGTAGGGAATCGGCTGCAATGTATCTAGTCGCATGGTGGCAATTTCTCCAAGAATCACTGCTTTTTAACAGCCGGGTATTCTAGGAGACATCTCCGAGAGGATGCTAGCGAGATAATTTAAAATCTGCAAACAGGGTTTAAGTGCTAAGTACAGGCCGCATAGACGTAAATTTTTAATCAAATCAGCTTCCAATGTGCTGTCTTAAAGTTTACTAGGCTCCCACCGCTCGGCAGCCTTCTCTCTCCGAGCTATAAAAACGCATCCACCACACAATCACGGAAATAACATTCAATCAACATGGGTAACACGATCGATCCAAACAGAAATAGAAACGTGCATCAGACTGAGCGAGGAACTCCTTATGCCGGCCAAAGCTGGTTAGTGGAAGAAAGAGATGCCTGCGGTGTGGGTTTTATTGCCAATCAAAACGGTGCAGCTACTCACTCCTTAATTCAAAAAGCTCTGCCAGCCTTAACTTGTCTGGAACACCGCGGCGGTTGCAGCGCCGACCAAGATTCCGGCGACGGTGCGGGTTTGATGACCGCGATTCCTTGGGAATTGCTCGATGCTTGGTTTGCCGAACAGGGAATTGTGCCTCCGGCGCGGGAAAACTGCGGCGTGGGAATGCTTTTCCTGTCTCAAGATGAAAGTCAAGCGAATATAGCGCGACAGGTGGTTGAGGAAGTTCTGACCGATCGCGGGCTGACAGTTGTGGGATGGCGCAAAGTTCCCATTGTACCGTCGGTTTTGGGCGAGCAAGCGCTAGAAAATCAACCTAAAATCGAACAAGTAATTGTCAGTTCACCGCAATTAGCCGGAGACGAACTCGACAGACACCTATTTCTGGCGCGCCGCACGATCGGACACGCGCTGTCAAATCGGCCCAACTTCACCCGCGAAGACTTTTATACTTGCTCTTTCTCCTGCCGCACGATCGTCTATAAAGGCATGGTGCGATCGGCCGTACTAGCAGAATTTTACCCAGACCTGAAAAATCCCGCTTATAAAAGCTCCTTTGCCGTCTATCACCGGCGCTTCAGCACCAATACCATGCCCCGCTGGCACTTAGCCCAGCCCATGCGCTTGCTGGGACACAACGGGGAAATTAACACGCTGTTGGGCAATATTACCTGGATGAAAGCGCGGCAAGCGAATTTAGCTCACCCGAATTGGAGTCAAGCTGATATCGACACGTTTAACCCAATTGTCAACCCCGAAAGCAGCGATTCGGCAAACTTGGACAACGTGATGGAGTTGTTGGTACACTCCGGCCGCACCCCCCTGGAATCCCTGACAATTCTGGTTCCCGAAGCTTACAAAAATCAGCCGGATTTGGCTCCTTATCCAGAAATTGTCGATTTTTACGAATATTACAGCGGCCTTCAAGAACCTTGGGACGGCCCCGCACTGCTGGTGTTCAGCGACGGGAAACAAGTAGGTGCTACGCTCGATCGCAACGGTTTGCGGCCGGCGCGCTACTGCATTACTAAAGACGGTTTGGTAATTGTTGCTTCCGAAGCCGGAGTTGTCGATATTCCCGAAGCAGATATTGTCGAAAAAGGCCGTTTGGGGCCAGGACAAATGATTGCAGTTGACCTGCAAACTCAAGAAATTCTCAAAAATTGGCAACTCAAACAGCGAATTGCTAAGCGGCATCCCTACGGCGAATGGCTGCAAAAACACCGCGAAACCTTGGAACCGCAGCCTTTTGCCGAAACCCCAACGCTCGACTCGCAAACGCTGTTAGCAACCCAAACAGCTTTCGGTTATACAGCCGAAGATTTGGACATGGTGATCGTCGAGATGGCCAGTTCTGGGAAAGAACCTACTTTCTGCATGGGCGACGACGTTCCCTTGGCTGTGTTGTCAGAAAAGCCTCAGTTGCTGTACAACTATTTCAAACAGCGGTTCGCTCAAGTGACAAATCCGCCGATCGACCCCCTGCGCGAGGGGATGGTGATGTCGCTGACGATGAATGTCGGCCTGCGGGGCAATTTGCTGCAAGCAGTGCCGGAAAATGCCAAGCGGCTGAAAATTGATTCCCCCGTACTCAACGACGCTGAACTGTCTGTCTTGAAAGACCAAAAGTCTTTCCTAGCTACCGAATTGTCAACGCTTTACAAAATTGCCGCCGGGCCTAGCGGTTTGAACACAGCAGTCGAGCAACTTTGTCAAGAGGCCGCTCAAGCGGTGCGCGAGGGTTCGAGAATTCTGATTTTGAGCGATCGACTTTTGAAAAAAGAAGGCGATGGCTCTTCTGTGGGATTGAGTGCAGAATGCACTTATATTCCGCCATTCCTGGCAGTTGGTGCGGTTCACCACCACTTAATTAGCGTCGGCCTGCGGATGCAAACTTCCCTAGTGGTCGATACCGCCCAATGTTGGAGCACTCACCACTTCGCTTGTTTGCTCGGTTACGGGGCGGTGGCTGTTTGCCCTTACCTGGCATTGGAAAGCGTGCGCGCCTGGTGGTCTGACCCCAAGACTCAAAACTTGATGCAGCACGGCAAAGTTCCCAATATTACCGTGACGCAGGCTCAAGCTAGATACCGCACAGCGGTGGAAAACGGCTTGCTGAAAATTATGTCGAAAATGGGGATTTCGCTGCTGTCTAGCTATCAGGGGGCGCAAATCTTTGAGGCGATCGGCATTGGCGGCGATCTGCTCGATTTGGGCTTCAAAGGCACGGTTTCTCGCATCGGCGGTTTGAGTGTCGCGGAACTGGCTAACGAGGTAATGTCTTTCCACAGTCAGGCTTTCCCAGAATTGCACCTCAAAAAGCTGGAAAATTACGGCTTTGTGCAGTACCGCCGGGGCGGTGAATATCACATGAACAGCCCGGAAATGGCCAAGGCTTTGCACAAGGCTGTGACTACTTTTAAGGCTCAAACTAACGGTAACGGCAACGGGGCCCAAGCAAAAATGACACCATTTGGTGACAAAAATGGTGAAAGTGCCTACGACCATTACGAGGTTTACAAGAAACAGCTCGAAAATCGCCCGGTAACGGCTTTGCGGGATTTGCTGGATTTCCAGAGCGATCGTCCTTCCATTCCCATTGAAGACGTAGAATCTGTAGCAGATATTGTCAAACGCTTCGCCACGGGCGGAATGTCTCTCGGCGCTTTGTCCCCGGAAGCCCACGAAACGCTAGCGATTGCCATGAACCGTATCGGCGGTAAATCGAACTCCGGCGAAGGCGGCGAAGACCCGGTGCGCTACAAAGTGCTAAACGATGTGAGCGAGAGCGGTTTCTCACAAACGCTACCTCACTTAAAAGGTTTGCAGAACGGCGATACAGCTTCTTCATCCATCAAACAAGTAGCTTCGGGACGCTTCGGGGTGACTCCTGAGTACCTGATGAACGCCGAACAAATCGAAATTAAAATCGCACAAGGTGCGAAACCGGGTGAAGGCGGTCAATTGCCAGGGGCGAAAGTGAGCGAGTACATTGCTTATTTGCGCCGATCGAAACCGGGTGTCACGCTGATTTCGCCTCCTCCTCACCACGATATTTATTCGATCGAGGATTTGGCGCAGTTGATTTTTGACTTGCACCAAATCAATCCGAAAGCAGGAGTTTCGGTGAAGTTGGTGTCGGAAGTCGGCATCGGGACTGTAGCGGCTGGTGTCGCCAAGGCCAATGCTGATGTGATTCAAATTTCCGGCCACGATGGCGGCACCGGTGCTTCGCCACTGAGTTCGATTAAGCACGCAGGTTCTCCGTGGGAACTCGGGTTGACCGAAGTTCACCGGGTGCTGATGGAAAATAAATTGCGCGATCGAGTTTTGCTGCGCGTTGACGGTGGCTTTAAAAGCGGCTGGGACGTGATTGTAGGCGCTTTGATGGGCGGCGAAGAGTACGGTTTCGGCACGGTGGCAATGATTGCAGAAGGCTGCATTATGGCTCGCGTTTGCCACATGAATAGTTGTCCGGTGGGGGTGACAACTCAACAAGAACACTTGCGGAAACGGTTCCCCGGAACGCCGGAACACGTTGTTAATTTCTTCTATTTCGTAGCACAAGAAGTGCGGAGTTTGCTGGCGAAATTGGGTTATAAGTCGATCGCAGATATCATCGGCCGCGCGGATTTGTTGAAAATGCGCGATGGGGTGAAACTAACTAAAACTCAAGCAATTAATTTGGATTGTTTGACCAAGTTACCGGATACTAAGAGCGATCGATCTTTCTTGATTCACGGCGACGTACACACCAACGGGCCTGTGTTAGACGACGATTTGCTCGCGGATGCGGAGATTCAAAGTGCGATCGCCAATCACGGCACTGTTAGCAAGAGTGTAAAATTGGTGAATACCGATCGCACTGTGGGAGCGCGTTTGGCAGGTGCGATCGCACAGCAACACGGCAACACGGGCTTTAGCGGTCAAATCACCCTCAACTTCACTGGTAGCGCGGGCCAAAGCTTCGGCGCGTTCAATTTGCCGGGGATGACGCTGGTACTGTCAGGCCAAGCCAATGACTATGTTGGTAAAGGGATGCACGGTGGCGAAATCGCGATCGCACCGCCGGCTGGTGCGACTTACGATGCTTCCGAAAATGCGATCGTCGGCAACACTTGTTTGTACGGTGCGACGGGGGGAACTCTGTTGGCTGCGGGTAAAGCTGGCGAACGGTTTGCGGTGCGTAACTCAATGGCGAAATCAGTCATTGAAGGTGCGGGCGATCACTGCTGCGAGTACATGACGGGCGGCGTAATTGTCGTGTTAGGAAAAGTCGGCCGCAACGTCGGCGCTGGAATGACTGGTGGCTTGGCTTATTTCCTCGATGAAGATGGGACTTTCCCGGCTCACGTCAACGGGGAGATTGTGAAGATGCAGCGCGTTTGTACGGCTGCTGGGGAGGCGCAATTGAAGGAGTTGATTGAGGCTCAGCGCGATCGAACCGGTAGCAAGAAAGCTGAGAAGATTTTAGCAAATTGGTCGGAATATTTGCCTAAGTTCTGGCAAGTTGTGCCGCCGAGTGAAGCGAATTCGCCGGAGGCTTCGGAACAAAAGATTGCTGTGGAAGTGTAATTTTGCAGTTGGTTAAATAGATGAGGGGCGACGCGAGTTGCCCCTTTTTTAATCTTCACATACTCAACAATTTCTGATGATTTGCGCTTGGCTAGAACAAAAGTTGCGATCGCACTTTCTTTTCTATTTACAAAAATTGCTATCACATCACTTATACTCCAAGGCCGATCGCACCCTGACCCCTCAAAAAAGCGTGTAAAGCGCAGCTATCGGGCTCTTAATCGATCGCTCAACAGTCAAAAACGCCACCTCTAAAGCTGAGCTAGCTCTCATTTACTTTGCATATTGTAATTATCAATAAAAGCTATAAGTTTTTCTCACTAGCTTTCCCCTGCTCCCTCAGGGTTTTACAGCAAAAGTTAAATACGCCTGAGCTTATCTGCACGGAGCGAAAAGTTTTGTTACAATAGGTGAGCTGTTACAAATCGTAACTTATGCTGATTTCTATTTTAATAATTGACGTTGCCCTCGTTGCCTGGTCTTTGCACTTAATGCAAGAGGCGATCGCGCAACGGGAATTTTCACTAATGCTAGCAGGTGCTCTAGTTGCGGTCTCAGCCGCCGCCCTGCTAGTCGTCTACTTTCTCATGGGGTCTTGTTTGAGCCATTTAACTGAAATATCCCAACACACTTACTAAATGATAGTAGGCGATTGACCCTTGTCCAGAAGCGAGGAGAGTTTTGTGAAAAAAAAGCCGAAAGCCTTGCTAGCCGAAGGCTCAAAACTAATTTCTCCAAAAAGCTTGACAAATATTGGTCAGTTAAGGCATGATTGAGAGCGCGAAAAGAAAGGGGAATTAGCTCAGTTGGTAGAGCACTACAATGGCATTGTAGGGGTCAGCGGTTCGAGCCCGCTATTCTCCATTAATCAAGATTAGGGATACATCACTGCTGTGTCCTAATTTGTACCGAAACATTACCACCGCGTGCTTAAATTCGATCGCGACTTGTACCTAAACAGCATAGGCGTGTCGTTAAATTCGATCGGGCTACACACCGCGAAAACCAATTTTCCCGTAAAATCAAAACAGTCTACCCGCAACCAAAGCGCTACCTGTGGCAAAGTCAACTGAATCCAGCAATCCAGAGAGTCCGAGCCAACTTGCCCGCACGCCTCTGTACGACCTATCATTAGAACTCAAAGCCCGGATGGTACCCTTTTCCGGGTGGGAGATGGCGGTGCAGTACGCAGGCATCAGCAGCGAACACCAAGCAGTACGCCAGCAAGCAGGAATGTTCGACATTTCCCACATGGGAAAATTCTGTTTGACAGGGAAACAAGTAAGAGAAAAATTTCAACCCTTAGTACCCTCAGACTTGAGCCGCTTGCAACCCGGTCAAGCTCAATATACAGTCTTGCTAAATGCCAAAGGCTGCATCTTAGACGACATTATTTTCTACTGCCAAGAACCCGACCCTATCACTAGCGAAGAACGTGCAGTAATCATTGTCAACGCCGCCACTCGCCTCGCCGACAAAGCATGGATCGCTACTCACTTAGAATTGAGCGAACTCAGTTTTACAGACCTCTCCGAAGATAAAATTTTAATTGCAATTCAAGGGCCCGAAGCTGTTAACTATATCCAGCCTTTTGTGGAAGACAGCCTCGCACCAATTAAAGCTTTCGGTCACTTAGAAATAAATCTGTTGGGACAGCCGAGTTTTATCGCCAGAACAGGTTACACCGGCGAAGATGGGTTTGAAATCATGGTGGATGCCGAAGTAGGAAAAGAACTGTGGCAAAAATTGTTAGCTGCTGGCGTTGTTCCCTGCGGATTGGGCGCGAGAGATACTTTGCGTTTAGAAGCAGCAATGGCTCTTTACGGTCAAGATATCGACGACAATATCACGCCTTTAGAGGCTGGATTGGGTTGGGTAGTTCACCTCGATAGCAAAGGTGATTTTATTGGCCGCGAGGTTTTGGAACAGCAGAAAGCGAGTGGAGTATCAAAGAGGTTGGTAGGGCTAGAAATGCAGGGGCGGCACATTGCACGCCACGGCTACCCGGTAATATTTGAAGGCGAAACAGTAGGAGAAGTTACTAGCGGTACATTATCGCCTACTTTGAATCGGGCAGTAGCCCTCGCGGTTGTTCCAGCAAAATTAGCGAAAATCGGTCAGCAATTAGAAATCGAAATTCGCGGGAAAAACTATCCGGCTAGTGTGGTGAAAAAACCATTTTATCGCTCGCCAAACCGCCCCAGTTAAATTAAGTAGGTAAGCCTTAATTCAGGGTCTTTGGTCATAGCGACGGTTCACAATAAAGTATAAGTGTATGTTTTGTGGAACGGGCTTCTAGCCCGTTGCTCATCTTGGTCAAGAAGACTCATCTACTAGCTTAGCAAATTGTCGCAAAGTTGCAGCATAGCGATCGCCCGCCACATCCATCAAATCATTATGACCGGCCCCATCAACCCAAAAATTCAATTTCGGCTGCTTCGCCACTGCAAACAACTGCTCTCCATGCCAAAAATGAACCACCTCATCAGCCTTACCATGAATCACCAAGACAGGCGATCGCACTTTGCCAATTTTATCAATATTCACAAACTTATCAAAGGGTAAAATCGGAATCCGCGTCAACACCCGAAAAGCCGAAACAAAGGAACTTTCAACCACCAAACCGCCCACTTTTTGCCGGGAAGCCAAATCAATTGCCGGCCCACCCCCCACAGAACGCCCGTAAAGAATAATTTGCTTTGCAGGTACTCCCAACTGTTGCGTTAAATAATTGTAAACAGCATCAATATCACCATAAGTATTATACTCAGAAGGATTTCCCTGACTCGTGCCGTAACCTTGATAATCATAGCCAAACACAGCAAACCCGCTATCTCGAATCTCTCTGAGTAGCCACAAAATGCCGTCCAAGTCTTCCGCATTTCCGTGACTGTAAAGTATGGTATATTTAGGGTTTGCTGAAGCAGTTGCAAAAGTAAACACTGTATGAGTTGTGTTATCCTAAAAAGGTGGAAGGGTGCAAGA
>NZ_JAUBQU010000155.1:0-11518 GCF_036701435.1 Microcoleus sp. Pol12A5 | reverse complement strand
GAAAAAACTACAGGCTACTCGACAGCAGAAGTAATCAATAAATATGTGTGGGATTTGTTCTTAATTCCCGAAGAAATAGATCCAGTTAAAACTGTTTTTACCAAGCTGAAAATCGAAAATTATAACAGCGAATATCAAAACTATTGGCGCACTAAAAACGGCGACAAGCGCTTAATTTATTGGTCGAATACTGTGACGACAGATGGCGAGGGTTTGGTAGAATATGTGATAGGAACAGGGATCGATATTACTGACCGCAAAGAAGCAGAAATAGCCCTGGCTTTATCCTACACTAAGCTAGAAAGTCGTGTTAAAGAACGCACAGCAGAACTAACAGTAGCTCAAGAAGCACTGCAAGCTCAAGAAGAACGATTTCGCTGTTTGAGTTCGTGTTCGCCAGTCGGCATTTTTATGGCAGATTTTGAGGGGCGCTACACCTATGCAAACCCTCGCTGTCAGGCTATTTGCGGCTTGAGTTTGACAGAACTTTTAGGAGACGGTTGGGAGAATTGCATTCACCCGGAAGACAGCGATCGCGTATTGGCCCGATGGTTGGATTATACTCGGCAAGGTGGCGAATATGCGATCGAGTATCGCCTGCAAACACCACAGGGGATTGTGCGCTGGATTAACGTTTGTTCCTCGCCGATGTTCTCCGACTCCGGCGAACTCATCGGACACGTGGGCACGGTGAGAGATGTCACGGAAAGACAACAAGCGCAAGCAGCTTTAGCAAGCAGCGAACAGCAACTGAGAACGCTGCTAGAAAATACGCCAGACATCATTATCCGCACGGACAAAGAACTGCGTTACATGTATGTCAATAAAGCAGTGGAAAGAAGCCAAGGAAAACCGCTTTCATTCTTTTTGGGTAAAACCAGTAAAGAAATAGGAATGCCGCCGGAACTGTGCCAACTGTGGGATGAAACCCTGCACAAAGTGTTAGAAACCGCTCGAGAAGAAATTGTCGAATTTCAGGCTTTCTCAACTAACGGCATCCGAAGTTATCAATCCCGCGTAGTTCCCGAATTGGACAAAAATGGCGTACCAGAATCGGCCTTAATTGTCGCCCGCGATATCACAGAAATAAAACTTGCAGAAACTCAAAGATTGCAGTTAACAATCGAGCAAACAGCGAGGGAAAAAGCGGAAATAGAACAGCAGCGCTCGGCATTTTTAGCAGAAGTCAGCAAAATGCTGGCTGATGCGTTTGACGGGGAAACGGTGCTGCAAAAGGTAGCAGAATTAGCAATAAATTCGATCGCCGACGGGTGCTGCATTCATTTGACCGAAACCGACTCAAACGTGCGTCGAGTCGCTGCGGCTCACGCAGAAGCCTCTATAGTTGATAGTCTGAATAACTTGAGAATCCGAAGTTTGAGCGCCGACAATGGTGTTAACGGCTATCCGCTGGTAATCCGCAGCGGGAAATCCGAACTAATTACCGAAGTGGATGAGGAGATTCTAGCAGCAGGAGCAGAAAATGCCGCAGAAATGGAAATATTGCGATCGCTCAATATCGGATCTCACGCTTGCGTACCGCTGAAAGCCCGCGGGCGGGTAATGGGTTCCATCACTTGCTTTACCTCAAAGTTGGGCCGCCGCTACAGTGCAGAAGACATGGCAATGCTAGAAGATTTAGCATACCGCGTGGCGATCGCCCTAGACAACGCCAGACTTTACGCAGAAGCGCAGCAAGCACTATCTCAAACATCGCAATCCTTTGCCTTAATTGACTCGCTCTTAGAAGCATCTCCCTTAGCGATTTGCTTTATGGATCGCGAAATGCGCTTCATCCGTATCAATCAAGTATTAGCCGAACTCAACGGTTTCCCGATAGAACAGCATCTCGGTCAAGATTTCCGGCAATTGTTGCCCGAACATGCAGCCAAATTTGCGCCGATAATTCAGCAAGTTTTAGACACCGGCCAGCCTGTTTTAAACTTAGAAATGAGCGGCGAACCTGATGGGAAACCGGGATATTTCGGTTACTGGCTCGCCAACTACTACCCAGTGAAAAATGAAAGAGAAGAAATAATCGGAGTCGGGCTAATTATCACAGATATTACCGCAGCCAAACAAACAGAATTAGCTTTGCGGGAAAGCGAAATGCGCTTCCGCAGCGTGGTAGAGTCTAACATGATCGGCATCGGTTTCTGGGATGCCAGCGGCGAAGTTACGGACGCTAACGACGCCTTGCTGGAAATGATTGGATATACGAGGGAAGACTTAGTTTCAGGACGGATTAGCTGGATCGATATCACGCCGCCGGAATACGGAGAACTCGATCGCGCCGCCATCGCTCAAATCGCAGCAGGAGTAAGTTGCGCGCCTTACGAAAAAGAATACATCCGCAAAGACGGCACGCGCTTCCCAATTTTAGTCGGCGCCGGAAACTTCCAAGGATGCACAGACAAAGGATCGTTCTTCGTGCTGGATATCACCGATCGCAAACAAGCCCAAAAGCAACTTCGAGAAAACGAAATACGCATTCGCCGCCAACTAGCAGAACTCGACTTAGTTTACAACACCACACCAGTCGGGCTGTGCTTTCTCGATACCAATTTGCGCTACATCCGCATGAACCAATGCCTTGCTGCGATCAACGGCCGCACGATCGCAGATCACATCGGGCGCACCATCAGAGAAGTGATTCCCGAAATTGCCGATATGGTAGAGCCGATTTACCGCCAAGTGCTGGCGACGCAAACCCCCGTACTCGACTGGGAAATTAAGGCCGAAACCAAGCAACAGCCGGGAGTTTTGCGGGATTGGCAAATCAGCTTTTACCCAGTGAGCGATGAATCAGGAACACTGCTGGGAGTCAGCAGCGTGGTTGCCGAAATTACCGAT
Organism: Microcoleus sp. Pol12A5; assembly: GCF_036701435.1. NCBI lineage: Bacteria > Bacillati > Cyanobacteriota > Cyanophyceae > Oscillatoriales > Microcoleaceae > Microcoleus > Microcoleus sp. Pol12A5. The sequence goes on along the minus strand of NZ_JAUBQU010000155.1, from coordinate 8,665 downwards.
CGCAAACAAGCAAAACGGGTAATGCAGCAAAGCGAAGCGATATTCCGGCGGCTGTTCGAGTCAAATATTTTCGGAGTCGCGATCGGCGATTTTAGCGGCCGCATCGCCTACGCCAACCAATCCCTGCTCAACATGGTCGGCTACACCCGCTCAGACCTGCTCTCCGGTCAAATGCGGTGGGACATCATGACCCCCCCCGAATACCTGCACCTAGACGCCCTGGCGGCCGGGGAACTGCGGGCTAAGGGAGTCGCAACTCCTTTCAAGAAAGAGTACATCCGCAAAGATGGCAGCCGCGTGCCGATTCTGATGGGCGGAACCACTCTGTGCCCGGACGATCGCGAACCAGAGACGATCGTCGCATTCTACATCGACTTAACCGAGATCTCCCGCGTGGAAGCAGAACTCAAACACAATCAAGAACGGCTGCAAATCGCTCAGCAAGCAGGAAAAATCGGAACTTTTGAATGGAACGTCCAAACCGGCGATATCGCTTGTACACCGGAGTTAGAGGTTTTGTACGGGCTGCCGGCCGGTGGTATCGACAGCTATCAAAGTTGGGTGGAAATGGTGCATCCAGACGATCGCGCTTTGACTCAAAAGCAGGTAAAAGCTGCGGCGGTGTCCGGGGAGGAATTAAACATAGAGTTCCGCATCTGCCGCCCGGACAAAAGCGTGGGCTGGATTGCTTGCAGGGCGAAGGTGTTTCAGGACGATCGGGGTTTGCCTTTGCGGATGATCGGGGTGAACGTCGATATCACCGATCGCAAACAAGCAGAAGCCGCGCGATCGCACATCAATCAAACTTTAGAAGCCTTGATTCATGCTTGTCCCCTAGCAATTACCGTTTTGGACTGCGACGACGGGACTGTGAAAATGTGGAACCCAGCGGCAGAGAGGATTTTTGGCTGGCATGAATCAGAAGCGGTAGGTCAATTCGTGCCCTGCGTTCCCGCAGACAAGCGGGAGGAATTCACGGCTAATTTGAAAAGAATTCGCCAAGGAAAGGCGATCGCCGGCATGGAAACCCACCGCCAAAGGAAAGACGGCCGCTCGATCGACATCAGTTTGTGGGCAACTCCAGTCCGCGACACCAACGGCAACATCAACTGTATGTCGATCGTCGCCGACATCAGCGATCGCAAGCAAGTCGAGGCCCAACGCGCTCAGTTGCTCGAGCGCGAACAGGCCGCGCGGGCGGAAGCAGAAGCGATCAGCCGCCGGAAAGACGAGTTTCTAGACTCTCTTTCCCACGAATTGCGAACGCCTTTAAATGTGATTCAGGGGTGGGCGCAGATCCTGCGCGCCCACCCCTACAACCAAGATAAATTAGCTTGGGGTTTGGAAGCCATTGAGCGTCAGTCGAAGGTGCAGATCCAGCTAGTGGAAGATTTGCTCGACGTTTCCCGGATTATTCAAGGCAAGCTGGCACTTAAACCCGGCTGGTTCTACATGGTAAGGACGATCGAGGCTGCTCGTAATTCAGTTCGTTTGGCAGCCGAAACCAAGTCTGTCACCGTTTCGTTAGAACTTGACCCCGCAGTCGGCTTGATGTGGGGCGACGCCCAGAGGTTGCAGCAAGTAGTGTGGAATTTGCTGACTAACGCGGTGAAGTTTACGCCTTCGGGGGGAAGTGTGCAACTGCGATTGTCTGCGGTAGCTGTTAGCGATGCCTCACCACCCAATTACGTGCAAATTACTGTCAGCGATACCGGAAAGGGCATTTCTGCTGAGTTTCTGCCCTACGTGTTCGATCGCTTCCGACAAGCAGACGCCTCGAAAACTAAGGCTGATAGCGGTTTGGGACTGGGATTGGCGATCGTCGAGCACTTGGTGCAACTCCACGGGGGGACTGTGACTGCAGAAAGTCCCGGTAAAGACCAGGGTGCGACATTTACGGTAATGCTGCCATTCAAACAGCCTCGGAGTAAGCAGCCGCAGTTGAGAGGAGAAAGGAAATCCAATCCAATCCGTCCTGGTATTTTGACTGGTTTAAAGGTGTTGGTAGTTGACGACGAACCCGACAACCGCGAGCTTTTGATGGTTGCGCTGCAACAGTGCGGGGCGACTGCGACTGCGGCTGCTTCGGCTGCGGAGGCGATCGACATTTTACAGCAGTCGCCGCCGGATATTTTAGTTAGTGATATCGGTATGCCCGTTGAGGACGGCTACTCGCTGATCCGCAAAGTGCGATCGTCCGCATCCGACCAAATCAAGCGCTTGCCGGCCGTGGCGCTGACAGCTTATGCTAGCGAAGAAGACCGCGATCGGGCGATCGCCACTGGTTACAACGAACACTTAACAAAGCCGATCGAGCCCGCTCTCTTCGCCGCCGTTTTAGCCAAGTTAACAAATTTACAGTAAGGCGATCGGGTTCAATGAACGCACAAATAAGATCGTTTCTGTTTGATTCCGATTTGTATGATGTTAAATCTTTTAGGGGCGGGTTTACCAATAATAATTGCCCATAATCTACAATCTTATAAACCCGCCACCACTGCCTTTTTATTAACCACATGATGACCCATATACGCAAAGCAATTAGAAAATTTATCACAGTTTTTGCAAGTAACAATGAATCAAATTTCCAACAGCTAGAAACAGAACTAACAGAATCAAATTTTCCCATCCGCGCCCAATCTTCGCTAGTAGTTTGCTGTATTAAACCGGGCGGCAATTTTCCCAGTTTTTAGGGCGCGCCAATTGCCGTGAAAGGCACGCTACAGCAGTTAAAATACGATTATCAGCGCAATTGGTTTACGCCCATGCCCATTTATCACTTCAACCGCCTAACCGCCAAATTTTTCAGCAAGCTTCCGCTGCGAACGGTTCTGATTGTTCCGTTAGTTTTGCAAACGGTAAGTGTAGTTGGGCTAGTGGGCTATCTTTCTTTCAAAAGTAGTCAGGAATCAGTCGAGGATGTGGCGCATCAGTTAATCGAACAAGTAGCAGAGCGAATTAGCGATCGCCTCAGCGATAATAATGGACTTTCGGCAATCAATACCTTTCTGGCTAGGCTGCACTTCTCGGCTTCAGGACAAACTTTTATTATGGATCGATCGGGTAATCTGATTGCCACATCGACACTAGAAACACCCTTGGTGACGCCCGCAACAAAAAAGCAACCGACGCCATTGCTAGCCACCAACAGCAAGGATGCCCGAACGCGAGATATTGCTCGACAACTCGCCAACCGATTTGGTAACTTCCGCACCCTGCAAACAACCGAGAAATTGACCCTGGCGAACAAGGGCGAGAGGCAGTTTGTCCGCCTCACTCCCTATCGAGATGTCCGTGGTTTGGATTGGTTGATTGTGGTGGTTGTGCCAGAGTCTGATTTCATGGGGCCGATTCAAGCAAATACGCGCAACACATTGTGGTTATTGACCGGTACACTGCCGCTGGCGATCGCGATCGGATTGTTGACTTCCCGTTGGGTGACAAAACCAATTATGCGCTTGAATACCGCCGCCAAAAATCTTGCAAAAGGAGAATGGGATCGACCTTTAGAAATTAGACGCTTGGATGAAGTCGGAGAACTCGCCCACTCCTTCAATCTTATGGCAGTGCAACTGCAACAGGCTTTTGCAGACCAAAAATCTTTAAATGAAGCTTTAGCGCACAGCGAGAGCCAACTCAAGCAATTTATCGAAGCCATACCTGCAGGAGTATCTATTCACGATGCCTCCGGTAAAGTCGTGTACTTCAACGAAACTGCCAAGCATTGGCTCGGCGTAGAAACTATCCCCGATGCGACTTTAGAAGAAGCAGTAGAAGTTTATCAAATGTACCGCCAAAACCAGCCGTATCCAATTGAAGAACTGCCCGCATTCCGAGCACTGCGCGGCGAAACCGTATTCCTTGAAGATATAGAACTTTATCGAGAGGGGAAATTTATTCCTTTTGAGGTGCGCGCCACACCCATTTTCGACGAAGGCGGAAACATTATTTATGCCATCAATGCTTTTTATAACATCACACAGCGCAAACAATATGAAAAAATCTTAAGCGACTACAATCGCACTTTAGAAACCGAAGTTTCCGAACGTAGCTACGCCTTAGCTGGTGCTAACGAACTCTTACAATCTGAAATTGCAGGTCGCAAATTGCTCGAACAAAAACTTTACAGTTCTACTGAGCAATTTGTGAAAATATTTGAGTCTATTACAGATATTGTATTGATTTTTGATGTGGAAGAAGAAACTATCCAAATTATACCTACAAAAGGAATCTTTCAATACAACTATCACACCAATCAGATCGACTCCATCATCGAACAATTTTTTGATGAGGAAAGCGAGGAGATTTATTTCGCTCAAGTTCTACAGGCATTGGAAGTTCAACAAACTATTAGTTTTGATTACAGTCTGCAGATTAATAACCAAGAAGTTTGGTTTGCTGCTAAAATTTCGCCGCTGTCGGATAGCTCTGCGGTTTGGGTAGCCCGCGACATTAGCGATCGCCAGTTGGCGGAAGCCCGACTGCTGGAAGCCCAAAAAATTGCTCGTATTGGCAGTTGGGAACACGATATCGCCACAAAAAGAACTACTTGGAGTGAGGAACTATATCGCATTTATGAGCTAGATCCTACTCAAAAACCGCTGCCAACCGAACAATTAATTCAGCGTTTTCATCCAGAAGATCGATCGCGCTATCTGGCAATTGTGCGCGAGCAAGCTATGTCAGGACAAAGCTTTGAAATTGATCTGCGGCTGATCCGAAGAGATGGCTCGCTCAGTTACATAGAAGTTCGAGGGAAACCTGTTTATGATGAAAAAGGGCAGTTGATCCGTTTGTTCGGCACTGTCTTGGATATTAGCGATCGCAAACAAGCCGAGTCAGCTTTGCGAGAAAGCGCCCGGGGAGAACAAGCCATCGCCCGATCGATCGATCGCATCCGTCAATCCTTAGATATTGACACAATATTCAAAACCACAACCTCGGAACTGCGACAAACCCTAAAATGCGATCGTGTCGGTATCTATCGCTTTAATCCTGATTGGAGCGGAGAATTTGTTGCCGAATCAATGGCTGCCGGCTGGATATCTCTGATGCAACCTGACGATTTTAGTGTGCCAAACACTGTCGTCGAAGACTCTCGCTGTACCGTGAAAACTATGCAAGCCGGCGGTACACCAGTGCTGGATACCTATCTACAAAAAAATCAAGGCGGTATGTACGCTAGAGGCGTTCCTTACCGCATAATTGAAGACATATACAGCGCTGGCTTGAGTCCTTGTTACCTAGAACTGTTAAAACAATTTCAAGCTCAAGCCTACGTTATTTTCCCCATATTTTGCGGCAGTCAACTTTGGGGTTTGCTAGCCAGCTATCAAAATTCTGGACCCCGCACTTGGCGCGAAGCAGAAATCAATATTGGGCTGCAAATTAGCACCCAATTGGGAGTCGCCTTACAACAAGCTCAATTGCTCGAAGCCACTCAAAAGCAAGCAGTGCAGCTTCAACAAGCCGCCTGGGCCGCAGAAGCCGCAAACCTTGCCAAAAGCACTTTCCTCGCAAATATGAGCCACGAACTTCGCACCCCGCTAAACGCAATTCTGGGATTCTCCCAATTGATGCAGCGCTCTACCAACCTCACTCGCGAACAACAGGAAAATATCCGCATTATCAACCGCAGCGGAGAACACTTGCTCGCTCTAATTAATCAAATATTAGATTTAGCCAAAATAGAGGCGGGACGCATTACAATCAACCCAACAGACTTTCAATTAAGCAGCCTGTTGAACGATTTGGAAGAGATGTTTCAACTCCAGGCAATGGAGCAACAATTGCAGTTAATATTTGACTGCTCTAGCGAAATTCCCGAATACGTGCAAACCGATCAACTTAAGTTGCGTCAAGTTTTAATTAATCTGCTTTCTAACGCGATTAAGTTTACCAAAGAAGGAAGTATTGCGGTAAGAGTAAGTGCGGTGAGGGAGAGTGAAAAGCAGCAAATACCAATCAGTAATTACCAATTACATTTTGAAATAGAAGACACTGGCTCCGGCATGGCTCCTGATGAGTTAGATAAGCTTTTCCAAGCCTTTGTGCAAACCAAAACAGGAACCAAATCTCAGCAAGGAACAGGCTTGGGGCTGGCTATCAGCCAACAGTTTGTCAAGCTGATGGGCGGCGTGATTACTGTACGCAGTGAAGTAGGACGCGGCACCACCTTCGCGTTTGATATCCCCGTCAGTGCCGTTGATGCCCCGGCGACTCAACCCGTAGAGCCACCGCGTCGAGTGATAGCCATGGAACGCAACCAGCCGCGCTATCGTATTTTGATTGTGGACGATCGATCGGACAACCGCCAACTGCTGATCAAACTCCTCGCTGGCTTTAACTTTGAACTCGAAGAAGCCAGCAATGGCATGGAAGCTATTGAAATGTGGTCGAGTTTTGAGCCACACTTAATTTTTATGGATATGTGGATGCCCGTGATGGATGGACATGAAGCGACCAAACGCATTAAAGCCACCGTTAAAGGTCAAGCTACGGCAATTATTGCCGTGAGTGCCGGTAACGCCGAGGAAGGGCAAAGCGTTACTGTATCAGATGATTGCGATGACTTTATCCACAAACCCTTTCGAGATACAGAAATTTTTGCCACCCTGCACAAACATCTGGGAGTGCGTTACATTTACGATGAACCGGAGAGTGTTCCCGAGTCAAATCAAACCGAGGTTCCTACTCCAGAGACTCTGGCAGTTTTACCTGCAGATTGGCTGGCAGCTTTAGAGAAAGCCACAATTGAGTGCGATTTAGAGTTAATTCTGATCCAAATTGAGCAAATTCGCGATCGCAATGACGGTTTAGCTAGCGCTCTAGCCACATTGGCTAATGAGTTTCAGTTCAATCAAATACTAGCTCTCATCCATCCCGAAGCAAAATAATAAGGATATGAGATAGGTTTGTAGTGAGTACGATCGTCCTCATAAAACCCCATCGGGCGATCGTACTCACTACAAACCTATAAAGGTTATTTTACCCAACTAAATATGAATTGCGAACCAACTCCCGTCTTAAAAGGGAATATTTTAATTGTTGATGATATTCCGGCTAATTTGCAACTTTTAGCTCAAATACTCTCGCAGCAAGGGTACAAAACACGCACCGCACCCGACGGCAAACTAGCGCTGCGGTCGATCGAGTTAACTCCTCCTGACTTGATTTTGCTCGACATCATGATGCCCGGTATGGACGGCTACAAAGTCTGCGAAGCATTAAAAGCTTCTCCCACAACCAAAGATATTCCAGTTATTTTTATCAGTGCTTTGAATGAAGTATTAGATAAAGTCAAAGCATTTGAAGTTGGTGGTATAGATTATATCACAAAACCGTTTCACGAACAAGAAGTTCTCGCCCGCGTCTCAAATCAACTCGTGCAGCGCCAGTTGTTCCAACAAACCCAATCCTATGCCAAAGAACTCGAACAAACCGTAACTGAACTAAAGAAAACTCAAGCTCAGTTAGTACAGAAAGAAAAAATGGCTTCTTTAGGTCAGCTAGCGGCAGGAATTGCTCACGAAATCAACAATCCCGTAAGCTTTATCTACGGCAATATTGCTCTAGCGGCGGAGTATGCGCGAGATTTGCTTCGCCTCGTTGAATTGTACCGACATTACTACCCCCACCCCGTTGCAGAAATTATTGGGGAATTGGACGAGATTCAACCCGAATTCATCGCAGAGGATTATCCAAAACTGCTGAATTCGATGACAGAAGGTGCTTCTCGGATTAGCGAAATTGTCATGTCTTTGCGGAACTTCTCCCGCCTTGGCGAACAAAAGTACAAACCAGTGGATATTCATGAAGGCATTGACAATACTTTAGTTATTTTGCAGCATCGGTTGAAGGGAGCAAACAAAACGGGTGAGATAGAGGTCATTAAAAACTACAGCCAACTGCCAAGAGTCACTTGTTACGCCAGTGAGTTAAATCAGGTGTTCATGAACCTGCTAAGTAATGCTATTGATGCCCTGGAAACTCAACCTTCTCCCCGAAAAATTACCATCAGCACTTCAGTAGGTTTTGAGTCAGAAGCTGCGCTGCACAATCACGATTCAATATTAGTCACTCCAAACAATCAATCCGTTGTGATTAACATTGCCGATAACGGTTGTGGGATGAGTGAAGAAGTGCGCCACCAGATATTTGACCCATTTTTTACTACGAAGCCTGTAGGCCGAGGTACTGGATTAGGGTTGGCAATCAGTCACGATATTGTAGTGGAAAAACATCGAGGTCAAATCAGTTGTATTTCTACTCCGGGTCGAGGAACCGAGTTAATTTTGCAGATTCCGATATCTGTTAAATTTTAATAAATTTTAACCTTTTAAAATTTAATCAAACCCAGAGAATATATCACATAGATTGTACGCGAGCATCTGTAGGGAAACGGCATTAAGCTGTAGTGCATTTAAATTGTATATTCAGGGCGGGCGGGACACCCCACAAGACTTTGATTTTTTTGACACACAATTTCAATGCCGCAACAGCTTATTGGTATTCACTTAAGGTAAAACCGATATTCCGCCAGTCCGTCAGGGAATTCATTCCCTGGCGGACTGCCGGGTGAGCGGTATTGGTAGTGCTTTTATGTAAAGGATGGAGAAAATAGAGGCGGTTGAGCCTTCAGAATTGCTAATCGGATTTGGTGATT
>NZ_JAUBQU010000289.1:0-1379 GCF_036701435.1 Microcoleus sp. Pol12A5 | reverse complement strand
GCTGTGTTAGAAAGTGCCTTAAAAAATCCACAAATACCCATCAGTCAATTAAATATACTGAGCGATCGCGATCGTCACCAGCTTCTCGTCGAGTTCAACCAAACCCAGAAAGATTACCCGACAGACAAATGCGTTCACCAGCTTTTTGAAGAACAAGCAGAACGCAACCCAGACACCATTGCCGTCATCTTTGAAAACCAAACAATCACCTACCGAGAACTCAACCATCGCGCCAATCAACTCGCCCATCACCTGCAAAAACAGGGAGTTGAGCCAGAGTCAATTGTCGGAATTTGCGCGCATCGCTCTTTAGAAATAATTGTGGGAATGCTAGGCATTCTCAAAGCAGGAGCCGCGTATTTACCAATAGACCCGGCAACCCCAGCAGATCGCAAGGCACTCATGCTAGAAGATGCCCGAGTGCAGGTGCTGCTAACGCAACAGCGACTCGCTGAAAGCTTGCCGAAAACTCACGCAAATATTGTTTTCATCGATACAGACATTCCCACTACTTCTGTCTGTTACACGCCTCGCGCCTCTTCTGACAATTTAGCTTACGTCATCTATACTTCCGGTTCCACTGGCACGCCCAAAGGAGTCGCGATCGAACACCGGCAACTGCTCAATTACCTGTACGCTATTGAGGAAAGATTAAACCTGCCATCAGGTGCCAGTTTTGCCACCGTTTCTACCTTCGCCGCCGACTTAGGAAATACAGCTATTTTCCCGGCACTTTGTTCGGGTGGATGCCTCCATATAGTATCCCAGGAGCGCGCAACCGATCCAGAAGCGCTGGCCCAATATTTCCGCCGCCATTCTATCGATTGCCTCAAGATTGTTCCCTCGCACCTTGCTGCTCTTTTAACTTCTATCGCCGAGTCTATTTTGCCGCGAATACGGCTAATTTTAGGCGGTGAAGCTGCTAGTTGGGAGCTAATTGAAAAGGTTCGTCAAATCAATCCCGATTGCCTGATTTTCAATCACTACGGGCCAACAGAAGCTACGGTGGGCGTACTCACCTATCAAGTGTATGGCGAGGAATTGAAAGGAATTTCCGAGACAGTTCCACTCGGCAGACCTATAGCAAATACCCAGATTTATCTACTGGATTCCCATTTGCAGCCAGTACCAGTAGGCGTAGCTGGGGAACTGCACATCGGCGGCAGCAGTCTGGCGCGGGGCTATCTCAACCGCCCCGAATTAACCGCAGAAAAATTTATTCGCCATCCATTTGACGCGCAGGCACGTCTTTATAAAACCGGTGATTTGGCTCGTTATTTGCCAGACGGAAACATCGAATTCATCGGGCGAATTGACAATCAAGTAAAAATCCGGGGCTTCCGCATTGAATTGGGAGAAATTGAGGCAGCGTTAGGGCA
>NZ_JAUBQU010000023.1:55133-69148 GCF_036701435.1 Microcoleus sp. Pol12A5 | reverse complement strand
CTTCTGGTTCTAATCCTGTCATTGCTAGTTGTCGGAGCAATTCTATATGCCTGCATCGGTTTGCTAGGAATTTTCCTAGGAGCGCGTTTGGGCATTTTAATCACCAACAATATCCGACACTCTCTATTCGAGCATCTCCAGAGCCTTTCAATGGAGTTTTTTGGGCGGCGTTCAGCCGGGGATATTGTCAATTGTCTCATCGCCGATGTCCAAAAGGTGGAAAATGGTGTCATTACAATGGGGCTGACAGTTGTTGTTTTAGAACTGTCTAACTTCCTATTTTCTCTGGTTTTCCTCTTCCTCCTCAACTGGCAATTAGCCCTGCTGAGTTTAATCGGTTTAACCATCTGCACTATTGCCCCAGCAAAAATTGCCAGCCTTGCCACAGAAGTCGGCTATAAGTTGCTGCAAAAAGAAGGACTGATTGCCAGCGTTATCGAAGAGAATATCCTCTCGCAAACCGTTGTCAAGATATTCGGGCTGGAAAACCAAATGACTGAGGATTTTGCCACCGATTTGAATGACTTAAAACAGGTTTATGTCCGCGCCACCTTTCTCTCCTACTTAGTGCAGAAAGCGCCCATGATTGGTTTTGTCATGACGCAGCTTATCGTTTTAAGTATCGGTGCTTTCATGACATACCAGAATATCATTTCCGTAGGCACCCTTGCTTCCTTTCAAGTTTTAATGCTAGGATTGAATCTCAATATCCTCGGTTTAACTTCCTCACTGCCTGCATTTATCGATGGAGTAGCAGGGCTGCAACGCATCAGCGATATCTTATCAGAAACTCCGGCGATTCAGGATGCACCGGGTGCGATCGATTTACCTCACTTTTTCAGCGATATTAACTTTGACAATGTTACCTTTAGCTACTCCCAAGATAGAGGAGGAGTTGAAAATCTCTCCCTGAAAATTCGCCAAGGAGAATTCGCGGTATTTGTCGGTGAAAGTGGAGCAGGAAAAAGTACAATTGTCAACTTGCTGACGCGATTTTATGACCCCGATAAAGGACGCATTCTGTTTGATGGAATTGATTTGCGTCATGCCACAGTACGCTCCCTCCGTTCTCAAATCGGACTGGTTTCTCAGGATGTAATTCTCTTTAATTGCTCGGTGCGGGAAAACATCCGCATGGGCTATCTACAAGCCACTGACGAACAAGTCGAAGCCGCAGCCAAAGCCGCCGAGATTCACAAATTTATTTTGTCCTTACCCCAAGGCTACGACACACCAGTTGGTGACAGGGGCGGACAGTTATCAGGGGGACAACGGCAAAGAATCGCCTTAGCTAGAGCTTTGGTGAGAAATCCAGCCATTCTGATTCTGGATGAAGCCACATCCGCCCTTGACCCTGCCACAGAAGCCGAAATCCTCGCCACCATCGAGCGCATCACCAAAGAACGCACCGTGATTTTCATCACCCACAAAATGGCCCATGCCTTGCGTGCGGATGTCATGTACGTGCTGGAAAACGGCAGCTTGGTTGTTAGCGGTTGACACACTGATTTGACCTGTACTGAACATTTTGGAGTTAAAAATTATGACCGGCACAAATGATTACAAATGGCTAATCCCCTCTTCTCAAAACCTAGGCTCGAAATCTCTTGAAGAAGAGAAAGATATCTGGGATAAAAACCACGAAGATTATACCAACACCGCTTTCAGCATCACCCAAGACCCCAAAATCTGCAAAAACTTAATCCGTCCAGAGCGTTCTCCCGGCTATGATATTCCTAACTCGCCGGATATCAAAGTCCTAATTCCCGGTTGCGGCTCGGAAATTTATCTTCAGAAAACCTTACTAGAATTTTGCCCCCAAATTGGACAAATCTACTGTACCGATTTTTCCAAAACAGCCATTGAAAAAGCACGAGCAGATTGGGAAAAAGCAGATGGAGATTCCCGACTCAACAATCGGCAAATCGTGTTTGAGGAAGTAGACTCCACGCGAATCACCGAACTAAAACCTGAGTGGAACGAGAAATTTGATTACGTCCTCCTTGTAAATTCCGTGGTTTCCAGTGAGGATAAAACCAACCGCCACATGATACGGGAATTTGGTAAAGTTCTCAAGCCAGGTGGCAAGATATACGGATATTTCCCAACCACCTTATGCTTCTTAGAAATTGCCTATTTTAGTCGCAAACACGCTCACTGTGTTACAGAGGGATTTATCGATGTCTACGGCAATAAAGTTTGGGATGCTGAGTGGCAAACGGCCCAAATTTATTACACTCCCTTGCGTTTGAATCGCATCTTTAAAGAAGCGGGATTAAAACAACTCAGTTTGGAGATGCAGTTTTTGGACTATGAGCCTTTTGTTTCGATGTTTAAAGAGATGATAGATCATGACGACCCGGATATTTTTCTCTGGCATCTTCTAGTTCGTTATGAAAAATAGGACTTAGGCATTTGGGCGAAGCATTGAGTGAGATGCTTCGTTTCACTCAGCATGACACATAGGTTTTGCGTAAGTAGGGACACCGCCCCGTGCCCTTCTTGGTGTCAACTTAACGTCAAACGTAGTACGGGTAAACTGTCTGACGATTAGGGCTCGATCCCCCCTAGCCCCCCTTAAGAAGGGGGGGACAAGAATCTTCTTAAAGTCCCCCTTCTTAAGGGGGATTTAGGGGGATCTAGACTTTGGTAAAAGCGAGATTTCTCAAGGGTTTCAGTCTTAAGTTGACCCAATGAACACGGTGCGTTGTTCCTACTGAAAGAACCCGCCGACAAAACTGTCAGCGGCGAGTTGTGGTTGAGGTCAAACTCTAGAATCTGGAAATTAACAGAGGCGAGAAGTGCGATCGCGCGCTTGAAGAGAAATGTATCGAAATAGAAACGCGATCGCAAATTTATTGTTTCTACCCTCCGATAACTCGCCACCTACAGATTGTTTCCCAACTACGCTTCAACTATCAGAGTAATGTTTTCCAGTCTCACGACGCGAACAACTTCACCGGGTTGCAAAGTTATTTCTCGAACGCACTTAGCAGGCCACCAACTGCTTTGAAATCGCACACTGCCGGATTGATTCGGTTTAATTTCTTCTTCAACGATCGCTCTTTCTAAATGGCTGACAGTCATGATTACTTTCTCCTGCTTCTAGGTTGGCCTGAACGTTGGGATGCTATAAACTTATAGCTTGACTCCCTAACCCTTTGATTTATAACGACGCTTCAACTATTAAAGTAATATTGTCAATTCCGACTACGCGAACCACGTCACCGGGTTCAAAAGTCAGGTCTCCATCGCACTTCGCCGGCCACCAACTGTTTTGGAAACGAACGCGACCGCACTCATTCGGTCGAATTTCTTCATCCACGATCGCTTTTTCGGAATTGTCAAAATTCATGATTGCTCACTCCCGATTGTAGATTTGCCTTAACTTTCAGAATTGATCGCAAACGACGCTGCAACGATCAAAGTAATATTTTCAATTCCCACGACGCGAACCACCTCACCGGGTTCAAAAGTCATGTCTCGATCGCACTTCGCCGGCCACCAACTGTTTTGGAAACGAACGCGGCCGCATTCTTGAGGGCGAATTTGTTCATCTACGATCGCTGTTTCAACATCGTTAATAGACATAGCTGCTTGCTCCAGAATATAAACTCGACTCAATTGGCGTGTAAGTTAGAAGCTTGTCGGTCAACTTCCCCTCCACACTCAACAGTATCCCCTGCCAACCTCGGCCGTGTCAGTCGGTAAAAGTCTATACAAGTCCACTGTTTGAGCGTGTAAGCGAGTCGGAAAAAGTCTGTTAAAGTTGTCTCAGATGGGTAACGCTAAACCTGGTGACTAAATGGAAGCCGATCGTGCACTGGATTTTACCAACTCGTTACTTGTGGCTCGAAACCTGAAAACTCTCGACAACCTTGACAGCGCGATCTTTCGCGAAGCTTGGCAAGGCGTGCAAGGCAGGACGTACCAACAGGTTGCAGATAGTGAAGGGTATGGAGTAGGGACTGTTAAGGATGCTGCCTCTAATTTGTGGAAGCGGCTTTCAGCTTTGTTTGGAGATGGCGAAAAAGTCAAAAGAGACAACCTTCAAGCGGTAGTAGAACGGTATTGGCGCAGCTACTCGAAACTAGAACCGCAGTCGGGACAAACTGTTCCAGCCCAAGTATCTCTCGGACTTGATGCGGAGTTGGATATGGAAAACCCGAATTTTTTGGGCCGCTTCGGGGCGATCGAAGATCTCAATACTCTTGTCGCCCAAGGTGCAAAAGTGATTGTCATCCAAAGTGCCGGCGGTATCGGCAAAACAACTTTGGCCAGACAGTATCTCAAATCTCAAGGGTTCGATCGGGTAATTGAACTGTTGATGGCAAAAGAGACAGAGAATATCACGGCATTGGAAAGCGCGATCGAAGAATGGCTCAAGCAAGACTTTCAGGAAGAACCCGGGCCAGACTTTGGCGTCACCCTGGGACGGCTGAAGCGACAGCTTCAGACTCACAAAGTCGGCGTATTGATTGACAATTTGGAAGCCGCACTCGACGGACAAGGTAAGTTTATTGAACCGCACCGGCTTTACGTGGAACTGTTGCGAGTTTTGGCTGACGCAGCGGTGCAGTCGGTAACGCTGATTACCAGTCGCGATCGACTGTGCGATTCTGATGTCACCGTCGAACACTACCTGCTTCCTGGATTGGAAGTTGAAGTTTGGCGGCAGTTTTTTAGCGCCCGCAATATCAATATAGATGATGTCGCCCTCAAGGAAATGCACAAAGTTTACGGCGGCAATGCTAAAGCAATGGGCATTATTTGCGGCACGATTCGAGAAGATTTTGACGGAGATATGGCAGCCTACTGGCTGGAAAACAGCGAAGATCCGCTCCTTGAAACTGACTTAAAAAATTTAGTTACCAGTCAATTTAACCGCCTGCAAGAACTCGATTCGGAAGCCTATCAACTCCTCTGTCGCTTGGGCTGTTACCGCTATCAAGACGTGCCGACAGTCCCTACTGACGGACTTTTGTGCTTGCTGTGGGACGTGCCCGAAGCCGGACGCCGACAAATCATTAAATCGCTGTTGCACCGATCGCTAGTCGAGTCTCAGAAGGGCGAATACTGGCTGCATCCAGCAATTCGGGAAGAAGCGGTCGATCGGCTCTCGCCCGGAGACTGGGAGACTGCAAATCGCAAAGCAGCCGAGTTCTGGACAGAGAGTGTTGAAAATATTGAGAGTGTAGAAGATGCCCTGAAAGCTTTTGAAGCTTACTATCATTATGTGGCAATTAGCTGTTTCGAGCAGGCCGCTAGCGTCATCCTCAAAAAAATCAATATCCAGTTTGCCAAAGATTATAAGCTCGGTCGAGCGCTCTACAAATTAGGTTTCTTGCAGCCAATAATTTCAGCAACTACTCGCATCGTAAACAATGTAACTTCTGACTATTATTTGAGCGGTCTTTACAGTATTTTAGGTGTTTGTTACCGGATATTAGGCGAGATAAATCAAGCCATAGAATGCCATAAAATATCAGAAATAAAATCCACTAAATCTTTGCAAATTATCGCTAAAAGCAGCGAACCGGAAAACGACAAACAAGCTAATCTGGAATTTTGGAAAGTTAACGCTGCAATTAATATAGGTTTTTGTCAAATAGAAATGCGCGAATTAGAATCAGCTATGGAGATATTTGTCAAGCTGAAAAATTCGCAGGACGAAATCGGGATTAACAGCTATTCGATCGATGTCGGGTTAGCTTTCCTCAACTCGTATATCGGAGCCAAAAAAGAGGCGGAAGAGCTCGCCGAAAAACTTTATGCCGATCGGGAAAACAGTCATTTGGTGGGTACGGGATACAAGTTAGTTTTTCTCGCCGCCACCTATCAAAACCTGGGAGAGACAGAGAAAGCTTTGAGTTTGTACCGCCAAGCGATCGCCCAAGCCGACCAAAACCAGTACAGCACCATCAAAGCCAAAGCTCTCAGCGGTATAGCAGCGCTGTACCGAGAACAGGGAGAATTTGACCAAGCCCTGCAGCACCATGCAGAAGCAATAGAAATACTCGATCGAACCAGCGCTAAATTAGACCGAGCCGAAGCTTGCTATCAACTAGCACTAACAGAACAAAAACTTGGTAACATCGAGAAAAGTCAAGAAAATTTTGATCGCGCCATTCAACTGTTCAGCGAAATGGACGCTAGCAAACAAGTAGAAAAAGTACAGTTAGCTGCCACAAAAAAAACCGAAAAAATAGCTAATTAATCGAGCAAAAAATCATAAAATAGATACAATAAATGAAAGAACAACCATAAACTTTGTAGATATGAAACTAAAACGATTGGGACACGTAGCCGTCTGCGTGCAAGACATAGAGAAGTCTGCTGAATTCTACCGCAACTTGGGTATGGAGTTAGTCTGGAAAGATGCAGACTGGGCTTATTTGAAAGCAGGAGAGGACGGATTGGCGCTGTTGAGTCCGAGTTACGACCAAGCAGGGCCGCATTTTGGGTTTGTATTTGACGATCGTACCGAAATGGAATCCGCCTACGAACAACTCAAAGCCGATGGTGTTTCCGTCACCCACATTCACGAACACCGCGACGGTACTGCATCTTTTTACGGCAGAGATCCAGATGGGAACGGCTTTGAGTACCTTTACGAACCGGCCTGACGATTCTAGAACTTGCGAATCGCGATCGGGCTAAATCCGCTTCAGGTGCGCGGCCTGGCCCACCCTACAGATTAGTGTGTCCGCGCACTCCTAACCCGTTGCTGACGGCCCGGAACATCCCTACAACTCCCCGAATAATGTGAGGTACTCACACCGACGCTTGTAAAGTTCTAAAGTAAGGTGCAGACTCTGAATCCGAAATATATCCGCAACTTCCGAAAATCGGTTCGATAATCTAAAATCTAAAATCTAAAATCTAAAATCCTCATGTTGCAGAGAATACAAGTCAGAAACCGCTGGAAATCAATCTTCAAACCCTGGGAAGAAGCAGACCCTTGGCTGTTCGCCGCTTGCATCGCCCTTACCATCTTCGGCGGAATCATGATCCGCAGCGTCGAAATCAACCAGGGACTGATCGACTGGTGGCGGCACTGGGTAACTGGGGCAGTCGGTTTGTTCCTCGCCATCATCATTTCCCGCTGTCGCTACCAAATACTGCTTGAGTGGAAATGGCCGATTTACATATTAATCAATTTGTCGCTGATCGCAGTGCGTTTTATCGGTACTACAGGGCTCGGTGCCCAGCGGTGGATCAACATCGGCGGCTTCTACCTGCAACCCTCAGAATTTGCCAAAGTAGGCATGATTGTCACTTTAGCAGCTCTCCTGCACGAGAAGAGTGTCCCCACAGTCCGGGATATGTTGAGGATGCTGGCGATTATGGCTGTACCCTGGGGATTGATATTTGCCGAACCAAATTTAGGCACTTCCTTAGTCTTCGGCGCGATCACAATGGGGATGTTTTACTGGGGTAATGTCAATCCCGGCTGGCTAATATTGCTATTCTCTCCTCTCATCTCAGTTCTCTTCAATAACCTGTCTACACCGATTTGGATAGCCTGGGTAGTTATTGCGGGTATTATCGCTTGGCGAACCCTGCCTTGGCCCTGGTTGGGGACTTTCGGTGCTGTGTTGGTGAACGTTGTTTCTGGGCACCTCGGACATATTTTTTGGAATGTGCTCAAGGATTATCAAAAAATGCGTTTGACAGGGTTTTTAAACCCCGAAAAAGACCCTTTAGGCAGCGGATATCACTTGATTCAATCTCGGATTGCTATTGGCGCTGGGGAACTGAAGGGCCGGGGTTTGTTTCAGGGAACGCAAACTCAGCTTAACTTTATTCCCGAACAGCATACGGACTTTATCTTTTCAGCTATTGGCGAAGAATTGGGTTTTATTGGCTGTATTGGCGTGTTGTTGATTTTCTGGATAATTTGTTTCCGGTTGGTGACGATAGCTCAAACTGCTAACGATAATTTTGGTTCTTTGCTAGCGATCGGCGTACTGTCAATGTTGATTTTTCAGGTGTTCGTCAATATTGGGATGAACATTGGCTTGGCGCCGGTTACTGGGATTCCACTGCCTTTCCTAAGTTACGGAAATGCGTCGCTGCTGAGTAATTTTCTCGGCCTGGGGCTGGTGGAGGCGGTGGCAAGCCAGCGACAGCGCAAGAAGCGTTGGAATTAGATCGTTGGCAATTGCTAATTGGTAATTGGTTCTGGGAATGCGATCGCGCTTTTGATTTCTTTCGAGAGATTCTGCGGGCGATCGCATTTTTTGTCGATCGACCTAGCCACATCTAAATTTTACGCTTCCTGAGCCGAGCCTTGATAACTGTCAAGTTTGATAAAATTCTTGTGGGGTGCGCGCGAAAACCCGCCCAAAAATAAAATTTAGAGACCCAACAGCTTAAGTAGATCAACTTAATTAAACCACTTCTGACGCAAACAATAAATGCTTTTGTGCGCTATGGGTAAGCCACTCTCTGTGCAGTGGAGGTCCTACTGAGGACCTTATCAAGGCCTGAAAGCATTACTATTATTACATCTTTTTTTTCTTCTTCCTTTCTTCTTCCTCACTTCCTTCCTTCTTCCTTCTTTCTGACATTCGTTTCATCCGTCGAGCCAATTCGTTGCCGAACTTCCGACTTCCATCGGACTGGCATCGGTTATATCCCCTACATTGCTCGTTGCCGAACTTCCTTCTTCATGACATCCGTTACATCCGTTAAAGAATCCGTTGCCGAACTTCCTTCGCCTCTAATTATTCGTTCATATTCTTGTACGTAGCAACAGCCGAAGGCGAACTCCGGTTTAAATAGCGGAATATCCAATACTTAAATACCGTATCCAATATCACTGGAAACGTTGCAATGAACAAAAATATGAACTGCCTATTTTCTGGCAGTCCCAAATGTCTCGATAAACCTTCGAGAATTACTTCCCAACCATGAGGCGAGTGGAATCCGACAAACACATCTGTAAACAAAATAATTACGAAAGCTTTCGCACTGTCGCTGAGACCGTAAATCACATCGTCCATGAAAGACTTTAAAATCTCAATCTCTTTCTTGTTAGTGACGATAATAGCGGCAAAGGCAATGACTGAAATCAAATCGGCAAAAATATTTTTAATAGCTCCCCCACTTTCAGCGCGGTATTCCTCCGCGAGCTCAACTGCTTTTTCGGAAATCTTCTTTTCCATTTCCTCTAAAGAAAGCGACGGAGCAGTGCCTATTAACCTTTCAAATTTCAGGTGCTGCTCAAATCTCTCCAGTTCTTGTAATGCTTCTTCTTCCAGGTTAACATTTATGAAAACTGGGGCATTTTCTTGACCTCTAAAATGGTCAACTATCGGTCCGACTAGAAAGTTTTTGGATATTTGATTCGTCAACAGCGGAACTAAAATCAAAAGCAAAATAAATCTGAGAGAAATAATTGTTTTTACTTTGGAATTGCGAAAATTTTTGACTACTTCTTTTTCAGCTCCAGGGTCTAAATCTTTAGTGATTCGATTCAAAGTTCCCAAAAGCGATCGCGGTAATAAATTTACTTCTTCATAGTTAGTGTCAACCTCACCATCGTGAATTTGAACCGAATTAGCTGAACCTTTATTTTTGGGGTCAGGTGGAGAACTGTTATTTGTTGTAGATTTTGCCTGCAGATTTACGGAGCTGACAACCGGAACAATTGCCGTCGATCTACTATTATTAATATACTTGTCGATGACTCCATCAATAAACTCTAGCTTCTCAAATATAAGGGAGTCTCTATCTTTATGGTTGAGAGGTGATCCGTGCTGGTGAGGCTCAGCGCTGTGCCCCGTTTTCGGTTTTGCCCCCACTCGCTCCGGCAGTTCCAAAAAAGAACGGCTAGCATTAAACTCAACCATTCTGGTTTGGATGACCTTGAGGTATTTTTGCAGCTCGGATTTAAAGTAAGACAAGGTGCTTTGTCCGTACTCTCCCGATCGCTCAGAGATTCCTTGACCGCCAAAATGCTCGTCTTCGATCGCCTTAATGGCTAACGCAGCATCGTAGGCCTGTTCTAGGGCCCTCTCAGGCGTTTCTCGATACCATTGGTTAGCCCTGTAGAGATATTTTACAATCCTGTGCCACGGAGAAGTATTCATAGCAAAAGCTGGTTAGTTGGCTGTAGACATTAGTGATTAAACTATTCACGGTATGGTAACAAATTTACCTAAATTGAGAACTGCCGCCGAGGATTCAATTTGGATTGTCGGCTCTGCCCGCAGCGGCAAAACCGCTCGTTTAGTCGAGCAGTTCTGCATTTGGAGCAAAACTGTCAAGCCCCTGCCCACAAAAGTTTCAGGGCGATCGAGTTCCGGGCGGCGGCGGGCTGGACAAACTGCCCCAGCAATTTTAGTCTTAGCAGCTAACGGAGACAACCGACTAGAATTGGCCGATCGCATCGCCGTCGCTACCGAAGGAAAATATACCTTTCACTCCACAACGCCCTTCGGTTTTTTTGAGCAGGAGGTATTGCTATTTTGGCCCCTGCTAGTTCAGTCGCTGAATTTGAGAGCTCAATTTCCCTTGCGACTGCAACCTGAAACCGAACTGGAACTTGCCGCGAGACTCTGGCGTCGCGAACTAGACGAAGGCATTTTGCAACAAACAGGGGTAAGTCCAAACCGAATGGTGCGTCGAACACTAGACTTATTACAACTTGCTGCTGTCAGCGGTACGCCCAGAGAAGAGATTCCCAGCATTCTGGAACAGGGATTTGCTATCTCAGGCGGATCGACCAACCTGTGGAGTAACATGGGAGAGTTGCTGGAAAGGTGGCGGGAATGGTGCTTGACGCGGGGGTTCCTGACTTACGGGATTGTTTGCGAACTCTACTGGCGCTATTTGTTGCCGGATAGCAGTTACCAGCAGCATTTGGCCTCTAGATACCAAGCTGCGATCGCAGACGATGTTGACGATTATCCGGCGATAAGTCGCCATTTGTTCGATCGAATGCTCGACCAAGGTGCAGCAGGGGCGTTCTCCTACAATCGAGATGGAGGAGTGCGTTTGGGCTTGGGGGCTGACACGGAATACCTAGCCAGACTCGAAGACCGCTGTCAAAGCGTGGAAAATTTGGACGCACAAGCCGGTTTAGCCCCAGAGATTGGAGATTTAGCGGTAAGTTTAGCAGTTAATTCTGAGGGTTTTTATCCTTTAGGCTTGAATTTGCCCGGATCGGTTCGATCGCTCCAAACCACTTCCCGGGCTCAACTGCTGCGAGAAACCGCCGAAATCATCGTGGATGCGGTGAAGTCAGAAGCCGTGGAACCGCAGGAAATCGCTGTAATTGCCCCTGGGATGGATGCGATCGCCCGTTACAGTTTAACGGAAATTCTCGCGCGAGATGGTATCGCCGCCGTATCTCTCAACGATCAGCGCCCCCTTTCGACTACCCCAGAGATTCGAGCTTTACTCACTTTGTTAGCCTTAGTTTATCCGGGACTCGGCCGTTTAGTCGATCGAGACGGCGCCGCCGAAATGCTGGTAGTGTTGGGCAGCCAGAAACACCGTTCATTGGAAACAGAAGATTCTAACTCGACTTTCAATTTAACATCTCAAATTCACCATCAAAAATCGATCGACCAAGTGAGAGCAGGTTTAATCGCCGATCACTGTTTTCGTCCAAATCTCGATCGACCTCAATTGCTGCCAATTACAGCCTTTCCCCGGTGGGACAGACTGGGACACCGAGCAGCCAGGGCCTACGAGCAGATTGTCGAGTGGATCGAACAACAGCGGTTGCAACAGCAGGAGCGGCTGTTGCCGAGTCCAATTGCGCTGCTCGATCGAGCGATCCAAAAATTTCTCATGAACGACAGATATCTGCCCTACGATCGGCTAGCAGCCCTGCGCGAGTTAATGGAAACCGCCACCCACTACTGGGAAATCAACGGGCGAATGCAGCGCGTAGAACCAACAAACGGCGGCGACTCAGAAACGATCGCCCAGTTCATCCAGTTGTTGCGCCAAGGAACCGTCACCGCCAACCCATTTCCAGTGCGTCCAGAAGGCCCAGCAGCCAGAGCCGTAACCCTCGCCAACATCTTCCAGTACCGCAGCAGCCGCCGCGCCCACAAATGGCATTTTTGGCTGGATGCCGGCTCGCCGCTGTGGCTGAGTGGCGGTGCGGCGACCTTGTTTGGCGCTCCCTTATTTTTGCGATCGCAACTCGGACGCCCCTGGGAAACCGAAGACGAAACGACCGCCGACCAACAGCGACTGCGACGAATTCTGCTAGATTTATTAAGTCGCTGTTCCCTGCTTTACCTTTGCCACAGCGAACTATCCGTCAGTGGACAAGAACAAACCGGGCCGCTTCTGCCCCTAATTAACAGCTCTGTTTCTTGTCAGAAGTCAGCATAAGAAAGTCGGCTTCTGAAGGCAAGAGGCACATATGTATTCGGCATTCGGCAGGAGGAAAGAAAAAATTATGACAGCGAAGATTTTTATTTTTTCGGCTTCTGGATCAATACACCGGGCTGACTCGAAGCCAGACTTCTAGGTTCTATAGAAATGGGGCGATATTAAAGTATACCCAACATAGGCAGCAAAACGTGCAATCATTAATATTTTGAGATCGAAAGATGCCCGGCTTAAAAAATATCCATAGCCGTTGCAGTTTTGATTTAGTATGCTAGAAATGATCGGGATTATTAATCAATTTTAAGCCAGATTTGTGGCAACAAACTGATACTAATCAGTTCTTAAAGTTAATCGGCATCGTCGTTTAAAGGAGCCAAAATAATGCCAAGTGCAGTGCCAGTAGTAAGTATACCAACTCCAACACCAGAACCGACTCCAACACCAGAACCGACTCCAACACCAGAACCGACTCCAACACCAGAACCGACTCCAACACCAACTCCGACGCCGACTCCAACACCAACTCCCTCCGGTGACGACACATTTGGTGGCATAGACGACACATTGGGCGGGGGCCAAGGTACGTCGCCCGCAGTCATCGGCGGCGTAGTCCGTGGCACCGAAACCAACGACTCCTTAGTTGGCAGTCCCGGTCCCGACGTGATTTCCGGGCTGCAAGGCAACGACAACCTGCAAGGAGCCGACGGCGACGATTTAGTATTCGGGGCAGATGATGATGACGTGCTGTTCGGCGCGCCCGGCAACGACGTTCTTGATGGCGGTTCAGGACTCGATACCCTGTACGGAGGTAAAGACAACGACTCCCTCGACGGGGGAAATAACCCCGACCAGTTGTATGGCAACGATGGCAACGACACGGTAATCGGAGGCGAAGGCAGAGACACGGCTTACGGTGGTAAAGGCAGCGACAGCTTGCGTGGAGGCTCTGGCGACGATAGCTTTTTGGGCGATCGAGGCGACGACATCCTGTGGGGCGACCAAGGTAACGACTCGCTCTTCGGTGGCGACGGCGAAGACTTGCTATTTGGCAACGAAGGAGGCGACTGGCTCTACGGCAACGCCGGCGGGGATACATTTTTTTCCGGCGACGGCGACGACATCGTATTCGGCGGTGACGGCGACGACATCGTGGACGGCGGTGCTGGCAATGACGTGATTTGGGGCGAAGCAGGCAAAGACGTAGTGGCAGGAGGCGAAGGCAGAGATGTCTTCGTCATCGGTGCCTTCAGTTCCCCCAGCGGCAGCAGCGACGGCACTAACCCGGCATTTCTCACCACAGGCGGTCCAGATCTCGCCGATGCCGACATTTTCACAGACTTTCGCCAAGGCGAAGATTTAATCGGGTTAAGTGGCGACCTCAAGTTTGAAGATTTGGTAATCTTCCAAAGCACCGAGACCAAAGCAGGCAGTACGATTATTCGCAACGGCGTCAGCGGCGACTTTTTAGCAGTATTGCCCGGAGTAGACAGCAGAACCCTAGGGCGAAGCTCATTTGTAATTGCACCCACAGTTCCCGGCAGCGCAACTCCGCTTCCCCTGCCGACGCCGACAACCAGTCCGACGCCGACAACCAGTCCGACGCCGACAACCAGTCCGACGCCGACAACCAGTCCGACGCCGACAACCAGTCCGAC
>NZ_JAUBQU010000023.1:52815-55033 GCF_036701435.1 Microcoleus sp. Pol12A5 | reverse complement strand
GCCAGACGAGCCGGTGCCGACGTTCCCCACACCGACGTTCCCGACACCGACAACCAGTCCGACGCCGACAACCAGTCCGACGCCGACAACCAGTCCGACGCCCATCTTTAACCAACCTCCAAGAGCAGTTAACGACAACTTCACCACGGTTGCGGGTCAAGAACTCAGTTTCAACGTTCTGTTGAACGACACTGACCAGGAACAAAGCGCTCTGACTGTCACGACTTTTGCTCCAGCAAGCAAAGGGAGTCTGGTTCCCGTGGGCGGCGGCGTATTCAAATACACCCCGAATCCGGGCTTCTCGGGTACAGACAGCTTTAGCTACTCGATCTCAGACGGTAGCGGCGGCACAAGTAAGGCGGTAGTAACCATCAACGTCAGTAGCCCGCCGCAGCTAATAATTAACGACGGTGTGGTGGTTGCCAAAAGTAATCCTACCCAGACAATCACTGCGGCCGATTTGTTAGTCACAGATCCGGATAACACGCCGTCGGAAATCGTTTACACGATTACCAAAGCCCCCGACGCTACCAGAGGTTTTGTCCAAAGGGGCACCACCTTTCTCAACGTCGGCGGCAAATTCAGCCAAGACGATATCAACAACAACATCGTCAAATACAACTTGCTGGCAGGAGGGGGCAGCGACAGTTTCACGTTTACAGCCTCCGACGGATCTGCAACTATCGGGCCGGCATCCTTCAGCATCACGGTGGTAGATAATATTGTCGATCGCAGCGCACTCCCGGCAAGCAGCTTTACAGGCAGCAACCTCAGCGACTTCATCCTCGGCGGGGCCGGTGACGATACCCTCTCTGGGGGCGACGGCAACGACATCATCGACGGCAGTGGCGGCAACGACCTCGAATTCGGTGAAGCAGGCAATGACTCGGTGGTGGGTGCGATCGGCAACGACACCCTTGACGGCGGACTGGGCAACGATACTGTTGATGGCCAAGACGGCATAGACTCGCTGATCGGCGGACTGGGCAACGACCTGATGTTCGGCGGCAATGACAATGACAACCTCCTGGGCGGTGACAACAACGACACCATTGACGGCGGAACAGGCAACGACTCGATGCTGGGAGAATCCGGCGACGACTCGATACTTGGTGGCACCGGGATTGACACCTTACTTGGTGGCATTGGCGACGACTCCCTCGACGGCGGTGCAGGCGACGACATCCTAGACGGTGGACTCGGCAGAAACTTGCTCGACGGCGGTCTCAATAACGATTCCATCTTGGGCGGCGACAACGATGACACGATGTTGGGTGGAGGAGGCAACGACACGGGACTCGGAGGTTCGGGCAATGACTACGTGTTGGGCGAGGCCGGCACCGACTCCCTCGACGGCCAAGCGGGCGACGACACTCTCGACGGCGGTGCCGGCAGCGACTGTCTGAGCGGCGCCTTCGGCAATGACTTGGTGTTGGGCGGCGATGACAACGACTCGCTTTCCGGCGGTGCAGGCAATGACATTTTGGGCGGTGGCAACGGTTCTGATTTGCTCACGGGCGATGCTGGTAATGATTTCTTCTACTACGAAACTCCCAGCGAAGGCGTGGACGTGATTGCTGACTTTAACGCTAACGGCAGCGAGACCGACAGATTTTTGTTCAGGTCGTCAAATTTCGCAGGTTTAACCAACTCAGGAACTACTCTCGATTTCACCAGTTTTATCGTCAGGAATATCGGGTCTAGCGGCGACAACATTAGCAAGCAATCAGTCATTTTGTTTGAATCTAAATTTGACAACGCTCAAGCAGTAAATGCAGTGTTGAAGAATCAAAACGGTTCTAGCAAAGCGGGAGCTTTCTTCGTGTACCTGAACAATACTTTTAACAAGTACGTTCTCGGCTTTGACCCCAATGTGGCAGATGACAGTCTCCCAGCTTTTGATTTGGGAGTTTTGAATTCTATTCCTACAGTGCCGGGAGCGCTCAGCACCGTCATTACTGCCTCTGACTTTAAGTTTATTTAGTAGTGTTTGAGTAGCGTCGCAAGGAGTCGGAACAATGGCAAGTGCAGTACCACTAATTTTTCTCGAAGGGCGGCTACCCGATGAGAACGGCGATAGTTTGGATAGCGGCACGGTGCCGCAGCCTACGCCGTCGTCGGGAACGGAGCCGATGATGACGGGGACTTCGACAACGATGACGGGAACCGGGACTTCGACAACGATGACGGGAACCGGGACTTCGACAACGATGACGGG
>NZ_JAUBQU010000023.1:0-52715 GCF_036701435.1 Microcoleus sp. Pol12A5 | reverse complement strand
GGGACTTCGACAACGATGACGGGAACCGGGACTTCGACAACGATGACGGGAACCGGGACTTCGACAACGATGACGGGGACTTCGACAACGATGACGGGGACGGGCCCGGACATTTCGATCACCCCGGTGCCGCGGCCACCTGTGACAGTTCCCACGCCTCCCCCAGAGCCACTTTTTGTCGATGGCTTAGTTGTCGCAAATGACGGCAGTAACTATTTAATCGGCAGCTTGTTCAATGACACGATTTCCGGGGGTGCCGGCGACGACACGCTTCTGAGTCGGGACGGAGACGATCTACTCAGGGGCGATGACGGTAACGATTCTCTCAACGGCGGCGCTGGTAAAGATATCGTTGAGGGCGGGCGCGGCAATGACACGGCGCGGGGCGGCAAAGGCGATGACTTGGTTTCTGGCGACCAAGGCGATGACGTAGCTTTTGGCGACCAGGGCAACGATCTTGTCTTGGGTTCTGAAGGCAACGACACGCTGTACGGCGGTAAAGGCAATGACTGTCTGCGCGGAGGTGGCGAGGACGACCTGATTTTTGGCGACAAGGGCAATGACAGTGTTTTTGGCGACACGGGCAACGACTGCCTCATAGGTGCTGGGGGCAATGATATTTTGTTAGGCGCCGAGGGCGGGGATGTCATCACTGGCGGTGTTGGTAACGATACTGGTGATGGCGGCGAGGGTGATGACCTGCTCTTCGGGGGCGACGGCAATGATTCTTTTTCTGGAGATGCTGGGGATGATATTCTTTCGGGCGATCGCGGATCGGATACTCTGACAGGAGGCGAGGGATCGGATATCTTTGTTCTCGGTAGGGTGGGCACGTCGCCTGGTGGCAACGGGTTTCTCACTACTGGGGGCCGCGAAATCGGCGATGCTGATGTAATTAGAGATTTTAATCCGGGAGATTCGATCGGTCTAGCTGGAGGTTTGAACTTTACAGAGTTAGAAATTTTCCAAGGTCAAGGCTCGAATTCTAGCAACACGATTATTAGGGACAGGCAAACTGGGGAATTTTTGGCGGTGTTGATCGATGTTCGATCGAACTCGCTAGATGAATCTCGGTTCACTACAGCTCAAATACCGCGCGTAAACGACAATCCCTTCACCATTGAGGGGACAAGTGCTTCTCCGGCACCATCACCGGGGACAAGTGCTTCTCCGACACCATCACCGGGGACAACTCCGGCACCATCACCGGGGACAACTCCGAATCCAACTCCGGCACCATCACCGGGGACAACTCCGAATCCAACTCCGGCACCGAGTCCAAGTCCGGGGACAACTCCGAATCCAACTCCGGCACCGAGTCCAAGTCCGGGGACAACTCCGAATCCAACTCCGGCACCATCACCGGGGACAACTCCGAATCCAACTCCGGCACCGAGTCCAACTCCCCCAACGGGGACATTACCGACACAGGTTCCGAGTCCGAGTCCGAGTCCGACTCCGACTGCCGGCGGGACAACTCCGAGTCCGAGCCCTTCGATCGTCCCGACTCCAACTGCGGCGCCCCCAACTCCTCCGCCTTTGGGTGGCGGGCCGACTCCGCCGAGTTTTACATCTCCGACTCCTAACCAGCCGCCGATCGTGGAAGCTGGCAAGACGGTGACTGGTTTGCAGAATTTGCCTCTGTCTCTGAGCATTTCGGCGCCCAGCGACCCCGAGGGCGATCCACTGTCGATCGCCGTAGTCGGACTTCCCAATCCTACTTTTGGTCAGGTAATTACGGGTACGAGCCCCCTCACGGTGAACCAAAAGTTAACTGTTCAGGATTTACTCGGGCTGAAATTTCAACCTGGAACAAATGTGATCGGGCAAGCGGGTTCTTTCAGCTACAGCGTAGCTGACGACCAAGGCGGCACGGCAGCAGCGTCAGTCGCAATTAACATCAATTCTTTCGATACCTCCGTAACTGTTCCAACTCTCCTGCCGCCAATAGTTGTTGATGACGGCATCGTATTTACCAATACGAATAATTTGCTGCCCACTTTTATCGACGTACTGGCGAACGATTCCAGCCCGCAAAAAGGGACGCTCAGCATTATTAATGTCAGCACGCCGCAACTGGGGATAGCTGTAAATCTTGTCTCTCAAGTGCAATTCATCCCCGGCAACGTAGCGGGTACAACTGCTTTCACCTACAGCGTCAGCGACGGATTCGGGACAATTCCGGGAACAGGTACTATCACCGTCCAAATCTTGCCGGCTGATAGCGGGCCTAACAATTTGGTTGGGGGTTCCTTGCCGGACAATTTGAACGGTTTGGCGGGCAGCGATACTATTGACGGTCAAGGTGGCAACGATACGATTAACGGCGATTTGGATAACGACGTGCTCGTAGGGGGTCTCGGCGCAGATACCATGACGGGGGGTGGCGGCAGCAATCAATTCCGCTATACTAGCCCTGCACAAGGTGGGCCTGCCTTTGATGCGGCTTCTTCGGCTGCGATTGATGCTGCGATCGCAGCGGGCGGATACGATGTGATTACTGATTTTAACGGTCTCGGTGTGCCGATCGCCGATCAGTTTAATTTTGCCCCCGGATTCCCCAATCTCAGCAATGGCAGTCAAGTTCTGCTGAATGTGCAGACAACTGTTTCTGCAAATATTTTGGGAGGAAGTGCTTTCTTGTTTGCCTACGATTCCGGCGGCAATACTTACATCATTTATGACGGCAATGGCAATAACCTCACCGGCAGCGATTCTCGCATTTTGGCGAAGTTAAATGGTGTAACTGGGGTTTCTGCTCTTTCGGAATTTGACTTGACGTTTATCTAGGAAGATAAGAGGTTTGAAACCGCAGATTAACGCAGATAAACGCCGATTTTAGTGGCAGTTTATCTGCGTTAATTTGTGTTTATCTGGGGGAAAAAGTAAACCTGATTATATTTATAAAACAATCCCCACAAGTGCCAGACAATAGCACCGAACTTTGAGAAAAATCCGAGGTTTGAAACTGCAAATTAAAGCAGATAAACTGCCAACAAAATCGGCGTTTATCTGCTTTAATTTGCGTTCATCTGCCGTAAAAAATTAAATCTGATTTTCCTCAGAAAAAAGTCCCAACAAAGGCCCAAGAATAGCGCCGAAAACAAAGCCACCGGCGTGGGCCCAGTAGGCGACTCCCCCGGATTCCATGCCGACACTTGCCGGGGCATTCAAGGAAGCCAGGCCGCTCAATGCTTGCTGTGCAAACCAAAATCCTAGAAAGAAGAAAGCGGGGACTCTGACGGTGGTAATAAAAATTCCCAAGGGTAGCAGTGTCAGAACTTTGGCTTGGGGATATCTGAGAATGTAAGCTCCCATCACGCCTGCGATCGCGCCGCTAGCACCCAGGGACGGAATGGCAGATGCTGAGGAAAAAAACCACTGAGTTAGTGATGCTAAAACGCCGCAAGTAAGGTAAAATATTATAAATTTGACGTGTCCTAAACGATCTTCTACGTTGTTGCCAAAAATCCACAGAAATAACATATTTCCGGCAATGTGGAGAAAGCCTGCGTGCAGGAATTGGGAGCTAATCAGTGTCGTCCATTCGGGAAATGGCGAAACTGGCAGAGCAACACCACACATATTGCTTAACTGGCAAGGAATTACGGCCCAAGAGTAGAAGAATTGGGTTAATTCTCGATCGCCCAAACTGAGTTCGTACAAAAATACTAATATGTTTGCGGCAACCAGCCCGTAGGTGACGTAGGGAGTGATAGTAATGGGATTTTCATCGCGTAAGGGAACCACAGCCTTTTTTTCCTCATCAAAATATTGGCAACACAGTAGCGCATTTATTGCCCAGGTGTCTCCTGTCTAAAGGAAGAGGGAACAAGTCAATCGATTTTAGATTTTAGATTAAAGATTTTAGATTAAAGATTTGAAGGAAGTGACTTGACGGATGTATCCGGGGACTGGTTAATCGATTTTAGATTTTAGAATTGAAGAATTGAAGAATTGAAGAATTGAAGAATTGAAGAAAGCGACTTGACGGATATATAGCCTTTATCAGTAACATGAGGTACTATTGGGCATTGGGCAGACTTCACCCCACGCTGGAGAACAGCTATATCCGGGGGCTGGTTATCGGATACTATATTTTTTATTGATGCACGGATGAATACGGGTGCCACAAGCTTCCTTCAAACCCCCGTGTCCCGCTGAAACAAAAATAAAACCCTCCACCTTGCAGTTAGTTGAATATCTGCTTTTTAGTGTTGGGTTTTATTTTACCGCAAAGGGGTATATTGTAGGGTTGCCGATCGAGTTTGTAGTTGTGATATTGGTTGGTACAGGTTTTCCCCCCTCAAAAAAACTCCAAACTTATTTATCCCCTTGCTTATTACATTTTTACAGCAGGGCTAGTGGAAGGTTTAGGCGACTTAATTTCCTGGGAAACTGCACGGGCGCGGTAGAGTTTAGCAACGACTTGCTCACACTTGGACAAATCCGATTCTATCTCGGTCAAAATTGCAGTTGATACGGGATCTGTGAACTTCACCCGCAGGTTGTTGATATCGACAACACCGGTTTGCAAGTCACCTAGAGTGCTCCGCAGTAAGAACGTTTCATCGGTTCCTTGCATCGAAGCTTTTAATTTAGCGTATTTGTCAGCAATTTGGGCAGGAATTGAGGGTGTTTCACCGAAATCGTTGAGGCGTTTTTCGAGAGCGAGGATGTGGTTCTGTTTGTTTTTAATCATTTCTCTCAAGAGCGATCGCAAATCGGTATCTTGGGTTTTTTCCGCATAATGTTCAAACGCTTCGCAAGCATAGCGTTCCCCTGCGAGGGCGGTATTCAAACCTTTAACAATGTCCCCTTGTGTCGAGCCTCCCCAACCATTAGCTAATTTCCACCATTCTGCATTTGTGTCAGTTTCTTCTGGCAAACCGACTGCTTTTCCGCCGTAACCGAGGCGAGCCATAATTGCGGTAGTAAATATTGCTAAATCTCCCGGTTGGCGGGAAGTAATCAAGTTGCCGTCAACTACTAAAGCTTCGTTAATGTAGTTAGCTCCGGCATTAATCATGTCTGTTTTTATTGCCAAGAAACCAGTCGCATTTTTGCCTTTGAGCAAGTCGGCTTCAATTAAAACTTGCGGACCGTGGCAAACAGCAGCGACGATTTTTCCTTGCTCAAATGCTTCTCGTACAAAACGTACTGTATTGGGATTAGTCCGCATCATATCGGGAGCCATACCGCCGGGAATTATCACTGCATCGAATTCTGCGGGTACTGCTTCAGTGGTAGTTCCGTCAGCCTGCTGAGCAACTTTTCCTTGTTTCCCTGCATACTTTTCGTTTGTCCGCGAACCGAGGACAACTACGTCAAAGTTTGCTTGTTTTAAGGCGTTGTAAGGAACTAGAAATTCCGAATCTTCCACTCCATTTTCGATGAGTATGGCAACTCGTTTGGTGTTGGTGCCGTTATCTGTTGTCATAATCAACTTTCCTCAGATTGTCTTTTCATATAAGATTAAGTCATTTATGAGGCTTTTAGCGTCTTGCTAAAGTGATAAATTAGTTGGTTTTAAAAGATATCAGCGTGAGCCTTGAGAGGTATTTTACAGAACTGTCTCAATGCACGTAAGAGGCTCCATTAATATCGATCGTAGTCCCGGTAGCGTGTGCAGCTAAACCCGACGCTAAAAACGCGATAACATTGGCAACCTCTTGAGGAGGAGCGATTTTGCCGATCGGGATATCGCGAATAATATCAGCTTCACCGAACTCCTTAATAAACTGATTAGACATTTCTGTACTGACAAATCCCGGTGCAACTGTAAACGCCAAAATATTATCAGCCGCAAACCCTCTAGCAATACTGCGAGTTAAAGCAACAATAGCACCTTTAGAAGCGGCGTAGTGCAGATAATTAGGGTCATCGCCGCGAAAAGCAGCGCGACTTGCTATATTAATAATTGTACCGACCCTGCGAGTTTGAAAATGCAGAATAGATTCCCGGCACAAGTCGGCAACTGCCACTAAATTTACTTGTAGAGTTTGCTGCCAAGCTGACGACCAAATATCGAATTTGTCCTCGATACCTGCTGACTGCATAATCCCCGCATTATTAACTAAAATATCAATATGACCCCGCCATTTTAAAGCATCTCGCCACAACATCGAGGCCGCATTTTCTACCATCAAATCGGCGGCCAATAAATAACAGCGATCGCGCCCAACACTTGCTGCGATCGCTTCAGCTTCTTTCTGACTGCGAAAGTAATGCAAAATTACCTCAGCCCCAGCATTAACCAGAGTCCGCACGGTCACTGCACCAATCCCTTTCGAGCCACCAGTTACTAATATTACCTTTCCTGTTAAATCAATCATTTCTGTCTCTCTTTTCTCTTTCTCTGCGGATTTTGCGCCCTCTGCGGTTAATAAAAAAAAATCAATCCCCTTCACGCCAAAAATATAATTGCTATATGATACAGCACATTCCATCTAATCTGTATGCTATTGGCTCAAGCTGATAGATATCTGCAACACACATCTCCAAAAACTTTCAAATCCTTTTCCATGTGGGTTTCTATTGGAAATAGAGCCACTGCAGAAGGCACTATAGTTTCTTTGCCCTTAAACTCTATAACTACAGTGGATTCGGCAGCAAAGGTCGAATCAACTCCATAATTTTGTCAGAATTGAAATTATTGATATAATCCGTTAGTGCGTTAGACAAACCTGCTTGATAGTCGGGGATTTGTACAATTAATTCGTTCATAACTTCGGTATCGAGATAGTAAGCTGCGTGATACATTTGTTCTAACCACTGAGGGGACATCACAGATATATCTTCTACAGACAGCGTTTCAACCAATAGTTTATTGTGAGTTTGTTCTACGACTGCGTAGATATATTGCACTCCCAAATATTTAGCGATTTTGTCAAAGATGTCTCTCTGCTGAAATGGCTTGCTTATAAAATCGTTACAGCCAGCCCTAAGAACTTTCTCTCGCTCTTCTTCAAAAACACTGGCAGTTAAAGCGATAATGACAGTTTCTTGGCTCTTAGGGCATTGTCTAATATATTTAATAGCAGTGTAGCCATCGACGATCGGCATTCGTAGATCCATCAGAATCAGGTGCGGCCGCCAGCTTTCCCACAGTGAGAGTGCCTCCACTCCCTGTTTTGCTTCTCTCACCTCAAAACCAACCGAGGTCAAGATCTCGACTAACAAGCGACGATTTTCTTCTAAATCTTCAACAATAAGAATGCGGTAAGTCCGTTGTCCGGCAGCTAAACCAATTACTCTTTGATTAATTAATTCTGGGGGTAAGGACTCTGCTTGAGGTAACTGTACAGGCATCTCAAAAGAAAAAGTGCTACCTCGGTGCAAAGTGCTTTTAACCCGAATTTGACCGCCCATGAGTTTGACGAGTTTTTGACTGATGGCTAAACCCAGCCCACTGCCTTGATTCAAATTATTCCCAGCTTGGGCTTGCACAAATACCTTAAAGAGGGTATCAATTTCTGTGGGCGCAATTCCCACGCCTGTATCCTCAACTTCAAAACATAGGTGGCAGGATGTTTTGTCACTTTGTGTTGTTCTTACTCGTAGGGTGACGCTTCCTTGGTTGGTAAACTTAATCGCATTACCGAGCAGGTTGACCAAGACTTGATAGATTTTTTTCTCGTCGCTATGCACGAATCTAGGAATGTTGGGAGCTATATCGAAAATTAGTTGCAATTCTTTAGATTGAACTTTAACTTGGAAAATTTCTTCAATAGAAGCCAGCAAATTTGTCAAATCCAAGTCGGAAAGATTGAGTGTCATCCGTCCGCTCTCTATTTTGGATAAATCTAAAATATCGTTAATCAAATCCAATAAATGTCTACCGCTACGATTGACAATCTGTAAACGTTCTTGAAGAGAAGGGGTCAGATTGCTCTCATAGCTCATCAATTGTGTGAATCCCAAAATTGAGTTGAGGGGGGTGCGGAGTTCGTGGCTCATATTGGCGAGGAAGACAGTCTTCGCTTGGTTTGCTTCATTTGCCTGCTGAAATTCCAACTCAGCTTGTTTGCGATCGCTAATGTCAATTAAATATCCCAAGATTTCTACTGGTGTACCTGAAGGATCTCGAATTAGCCTAAGCTGACCCAGGATCCAGCGATAAACCCCATCGGAGCGACGAAAGCGGTATTCGTGGAAATAAAAATCATTAACGAATACATTTGCTAAGCCATTAAGCACTGGTTCTACATCATCGGGGTGTAAGTGATTCACCCAAAATTTAGAATCTTCTAAAAACTCTCTGCTTTCGTAGCCCAATATATCTTTGATATTTTCGCTGATGAACGTTGCTCCATAATCGCCAGCAGGTTTACTGCTAAAAATGACCGCGGGGCTGTAGTTGAGAAGAAAGTTGAGGCGATTTGTGGTAGCTTGCAAGGCTTGCTCAGCCAGTTTTAGCTCTGTTGCGTCCTCCTGAACCGCAACATATACAGTTCCGTATTCAGGATGCTCAAACCTGGATGTATGAACTCTGCACCAAAAGAGACTTCCATCTTTCTTTTTATTGTGGACTTCATATTTCGCTTCCCCGGTCAGTTCAATTTGAGTGACGATATCTAGAACGGTTACGTCTGGTGTAAAATTTGTATTGACATAATTCAAGACACCAAGGGGTTGACCTGCGAGTTCGCCCTCTGTGTAGCGAAACATAGCGTCAAAGGTAGGATTAGTGTAGACGATAATGAGGTCAGAGGCTTTAATTAAACACACTCCTCCTGCCATGTTATTCATGATAACGCTTTGAAGTTCTAGTGTTTCTTGAGCTGCTTTTCGAGCAGTAATTTCTTGGATTTGAGAAATAAAATGTAGTGGGTTACCCTGTTCATCTTGTACTAACGATCCATTAAGAATAATCCAAATAATATGTCCTTGTTTATGGAAATACCGTTTTTCCATTTTGTAGGTGGAAATGGTTCCTGCTAATAGTTGATGTGCATAACTAAGATCCCCGTCTAAATCGTCAGGATGGGTAATGTCTTGGAAAGTTAACGCTAATAACTCTTCTGAGGAGTAGCCAAGAATCTGACATAAGGCAGGATTGACTTTAATCCAGTGCCCATCAAGTGAAACGATCGCCATCCCGATAGAGGCATCTTCAAACGCATGGCGAAACTGCTCTTCACTGTTTCGTAAAGCCATCTCTATTTGTTTGCGATTTATTTCAGCTCGTTTGCGCTCTGTGATGTCGCGTTTAATTACAGAACACCCAATAATTATGCCTTTTGCGTCCTTCAGAGGCGATATGGTACAAGATATGTGGATAAGCTGTCCATCTTTGCGGACACGCACGGTTTCATAGTTTTCAATCGTTTCTCCTTGTCGAATCGTTTCTAGGATTTTTTGTTCTTCGTGGCTAAGATTGGATGGAATTAGAATGAGGATAGATTGTCCTATGATTTCTTCAGCCTTGTAGCCAAAGATTTTTTCTGCTGCATTGTTCCAGCTTAAAATGATGCCGTCTAATGACTTGCTAATAACTGCGTCACCAGAGTATTCCACAATCGCTGCCATGTGAGCCAGCGATGCTTCTACTTGCTTGCGATCGCTAATATCCCGCAGAATAACAGTAAATACCGTTTCGTCTCCCATTTCCAGCCTAGAAATAGAGGCTTCAGCCGAAAAATGCGTTCCATCTCGACGACGACCCAAAATCTCGCCTCGTTCTCCCATCCTTCGCGCTCTGGTAGAAGAGTGTGCAAATTGTTTGATATGCTGCTGATGTGCATCTCTAAACTGTTCTGGCAGCAGTAAATTCAGTGGTTCCCCTAAAATATCCTCAATTTTATAGCCAAACATCTTTTCTGCCCCTTGATTAAACAGGGTAATGCGTTGAGTGCGATCGACTGAAATAATTGCATCATTGGCGATTTCTAGAATTCCCGCAAAACGAGCCTGCGATTTTTGTAAAGCATCTGTTCGTTCAGCTACAAGAAACTCTAAAGTTTCGTTAAGTTTTTTAATTTCTTTTTTGGCTTGTTGGCGCTTATAATCTATCTGGTTCAAAAAGCGAGCCGTCCCCAAGATGAGAATTGAGAACGTGACAACCATAACAGTTGAACGCAATGTATAGGCAAAATTAACGTTATACCAGCCTAAATTTTGTCCCTGAAGAGTCAACCAGTTCAGTGTGACTGGAAAGATTGTCGCCCAAGGCAGCAACCACCGAACCATGACTCCGCCAACTAGGGGACTGGTTACTACTTGCATTAATCCTTCTTTGGGGCGGAGCCATAAAATTCCTCCATAGAGGATGAAAAAGGTGACGATCGTGTTTACGGGTTGAGCCGTCGTAATTGTGACCAACCGTTCAAGAATATCGACATTGAATAGGTGTCCAAATAAAGCTAGTAAAGAAATTAAAGCTGCAACACTACTAAAAATCTGAGCCAACCAAGTGTGTCGTTGGGAATTTTGCCCTAACAGTAACAATCCTACTCCCATCAGCACAAAATTTAGGGCGGTATTTACTCCCATTCTTCCCGGATAAGCAGTCGCTGAAGACACGAAATCTGGGAAAAGCCACTCATCAATACCCAGCTTCCAACCAAAAATATACTGGCTCAGGGTCAGCAGACCCATGATGATTATCAATCCTGCCATCCCTTGAGCGATGCGATCGTGCAGTCGGGTTCTTCGGTACTGCAACAATCTCAAAGACACTCCAGCCAGCAAAAAGCAAATTGCCGTGTTTGCTTTCATGGTCGAAGTCATACCGGGAAAACCACTTTTGAGTAGGGAGATGTCAAATTGCCAACCCAGCAGCACTAGACATCCGCTCGCAAAGACGAGTAGACTTGCCATGTGAGAAATGCGCTTGTTCATAAATCGGCTGCTTGGGTTGAAACACTCTTCTTCTGATGTTAGGCGAAGCGAAGAAGAGTAACCACGGGGGGCTGCCTCTAACCGAACTATTCAGATTTTGTATGGTTGCGCCCCCTTGCCAGCCCCATATCTCGGGGATCGCAGGACTTCTTTGTGGGTAAAGTGACTTTTTTAACCGAATAATTAAACTATACTATTTGTGCATATGTTTATATTCCTCTAGCAGGAAACTAGGGAAATGAGTATGATTGTCGATAGAACTAGCGATAGGGTTAGCGATCGAGCTACAAACTACCGAGGCAATATTTTAATTGTTGACGATCTGCCTGATAATTTGCGTCTGCTCAGGGATACTTTGAGGGAAGAGGGTTATAAAGTTCGCAGTGCTATAACAGGGGCAATGGCTCTTCGAGCCGCCCAATCGCCATCGACAGAGCTAATTTTACTCGACATTAAATTGCCAGATATTGATGGTTATGAAGTTTGTAAACAATTAAAATCTGACCCTCGCACAGCCGACATTCCAATTATTTTTTTGAGTGCGCTCAATGAAACTTTTAATAAGGTGCAAGGGCTGGCTGCAGGGGGGGTAGATTATATTGCTAAGCCATTTCAAGTAGAAGAAGTATTAGCTCGTGTCGAAACCCACCTAACTATCGGAAGGCTGCAACAAAGACTCCAAAAGCAGAATATACGTCTGTTGAAAGAAATTGAAGAACGGCAACGTCTCGAAGAGTCTCTATTTGCCGAAAAAGAATTGGCTCAAGTGACACTGCAATCAATTGGCGATGGGGTCATTACTACAGATGCCCAAGGTAATGTGAGATATTTCAATCCTATAGCTGAGCGACTGACAGGCTTGAAGACTCATGAGGTTAAAGGAGTTCCTTTCTCTACAGTCTTCCTAATTGTCGATCAAGTAACGCGAGAGCCAGTAGAGAATCCTATAGACAAGGCTCTATTAGAGGAGCAAATTGTGGGCTTAGCTAACAATACTATTTTGATTGCCCATGATGGAACAGAGTATCCCATTGCTGACTCGGCAGCACCGATTCGAGACCGCCAAGGTCAAATTATCGGGGCAGTCATCGTCTTTCATGATGTTACTGAATCGCGCTATCTCACCCGTCAACTCTCTTGGGAAGCCAGTCACGATGCCCTAACTGGGTTAATCAACCGTCGAAGATTTGAGCAGCACCTAGTTGAGGCGCTCGCCTCTGTTAAAGATAGCAATCACCAGCACGCTCTCTGTTATTTAGATTTAGATCAGTTTAAAGTCGTTAACGATACCGTAGGTCATATTGCTGGCGATGAACTACTGCGCCAAATCACCGCACTTATTCAACAGGGAGTCCGTGCTCATGATATGCTGGCTCGCTTGGGAGGTGATGAATTTGGTATTTTGCTCACTCAATGTTCGCTATCTCAAGCAACTCAGATTGCGGAAAACCTCAAAGACCTAGTACATCAGTTTCGGTTTATTTGGAATGGCAAAACCTTTATCATCGGAGTCAGCATTGGAGTTGTTGCTATTGACCAAACAAGCCAAGATTTGAGGGAGCTTTTGGGAGCGGCTGATGCAGCTTGTTATGCCGCCAAAGCCAGAGGCCGCAACTGTGTTCATATTTATAGTCTAGATGATAGCGAACTAATTAAACAACGTGGTGAGAGGCAGTTGATTTCCCAAATCAGCCGATCCCTGGAAACCAATCGTTTTTGTCTCTACTACCAAAAGATTGTCTCTATTACCTCTAAACCATTAGTAGAGCATTATGAGATTTTGATTAGAATGCTGGACGAAAATGGCAAAATAGTATCTCCAGCTCAGTTTATTCCCGCTGCCGAGCGTTACGGGTTGATAACAGAAATAGATTGTTGGGTCATCGAAAAATTTTTCTCTAACTATCACAAATTGCCGGAAAAAGATGCTCTCAGTCAAGGGTTGTATACGATCAATCTTTCTGGGGCTAGCATTAGTAACAATCAGTTTCTGAGGTTTTTAATCGAACAATTTTCTCGCTACCAAGTCCCCCCACAGACCATTGGTTTTGAAATCACGGAAACTGCAGCTATCGCCAATTTTGAACAAGCCAGATATTTCATGAGCGAACTCAAAAAGATTGGCTGTTGCTTTGCTTTAGATGATTTTGGCAGTGGGTTGAGTTCCTTTGCATATCTGATAAATTTACCCGTTGATTATCTAAAAATAGATGGCGCTTTTGTCAAGAATATTAGTCATAATTTGATTTCTCAAGCGCTGGTTGAAGGGTTTAATCGTATTGCCCATGCGATGAATCTTGAAACTATAGCTGAGTTTGTTGAAGACGAGACTATCTTAGAAAAATTGCGAGAGATTGGAGTAGATTATGCTCAGGGTTATGGGATCGCCCGCCCCGTCCCTATTAATTTTAATCGCTAGCCATCGCACTGGCCTGCGAACCCATTGCCTCACGCCTGCGTCCTGTCTGGAGGCCTCCAAGAGTCGATCGCCCGCTGCTACAAGGCTGGCTCAATTTACTGTGTCACATTTAGATCGAATGTGCTGTAATTGTAAAGGATTGAGTGTTCTATTGGAAATAAACCGGAAAATTTGCCATGAAAGCAGTTGCGTTCGATCGCTACGGTTCAGTCGAGGAATTGCAGTACCGAGAATTGTCCAAGACGATCGCCAAATCCAACGAATTGTTAGTGCGAGTTCGCGCTAGCAGCGTCAATCCCGTAGACTGGAAAATCCGGCAAGGACACCTGCAACTATTAACAGGATATAACTTTCCTCGAATAGTCGGTTCTGACATCTCTGGAGTTGTCGTGGAAGTCGGCCGGGAAGTCACCAAATTTCAACCGGGAGATGAAGTTTATACTTTCTTAAATCCCATCAATGGGGGTGCTTGCGCCGAATACGCGGCCGCGCCAGAATCGGATGCAGCAATTAAACCGAAAAACATCACTCATGCAGAAGCAGCAGCAGTACCGATCGCAGGTTTAACTGCTTTGCAATCGCTCAGGGATTTGGGTCAAATCCAAGCAGGAAACAAAGTATTGATTAACGGCGCTTCCGGCGGAGTCGGCACTTTTGCCGTGCAATTTGCCAAAGCAATGAACGCGGAAGTAACGGGAGTTTGCAGTGCAAAAAATAGAGAATTGGTCAAGAGTTTGGGAGCGGATTTTGTTCTGGATTACGCGGAAGTTGACTTTACTCAACAAACAGATAAATATGATATAATTTTAGATGCTGTCGGGACAAGAACATTTGCTGACTGCGAAAAAGTGCTGCAACCAGAGGGAGTTTATATCTCGACTTTGCCGAGTTTAGACAACCTCGCACCGATGTTAACAAGCTGGTTTATATCGGGTAAAAAAGCTAAATTAATTGTCGCCAATGCCAACACCAGCGATTTAGGGGCTTTGCGGGAGTTAATAGAATCCGATAAAGTTGAGCCGATTGTCGATCGCACTTACAGCTTACAAGAAGTAGCAGCAGCTCACGCTTACAGCGAAACGGGTCGCGCGATCGGCAAAATTGCGATCGGGATTGAATAATAAGGCACGACACGGATTTTGACACCGCTACACGGATTAATTATCGATCGTTCCTTCTGCTGCTGAAGTCAGAATGAAGAATGAAGAATGAAGAAGGAAGTCGGAGCAATTATGAAATAACTCTTCTCAATTACCAATTACGAATTTTCAATTACCCCTTCCCTCTTCCCAATTACCCCTTACCAATTACCCATTTCCTATGACTGCTCCCTCAAACTTGGAGACATCCGAACAAGGTTCCGACAACAGCCTCGAAGCAATTAGCCAGGAAAACAGCATTGCACCAATCGCAGGCGGTGCGATGGGTTCCCGCAACCTAGAAAACGAATTTCTCGACGAACTTCCCGATGAAGTTGAGATGTCTTTGTTCGAGCATTTAGAAGAATTGCGTCAGCGACTGTTTTACTCGCTAATTGCAGTAGTCATCGCTGTAAT
This sequence comes from Microcoleus sp. Pol12A5, assembly GCF_036701435.1. NCBI lineage: Bacteria > Bacillati > Cyanobacteriota > Cyanophyceae > Oscillatoriales > Microcoleaceae > Microcoleus > Microcoleus sp. Pol12A5. Next base: position 37,898 of record NZ_JAUBQU010000023.1, on the reverse strand, counting down.
CGGTTGCTTTTTCACAGTTAAACCCATCGTGCAACTGCTAGAAGTACCGGCCGGGCCCGTCAAGTTTCTGCAACTAGCTCCTGGCGAGTATTTCTTTGTTTCTATCGAAGTAGCCGGATACAGCGGTTTGCTCCTTGCCAGTCCGTTTATTTTTTACCAGATAGCGCTGTTTGTTCTCCCCGGATTGACTCGCAAAGAACGCAGGTTGCTGGGGCCGGTGTTTTTCGGTTCGAGTTTCCTATTTTTGGGCGGTTTAGTATTTGCTTACATCGCTCTGATTCCGGCGGCGCTCAACTTCTTTGTTACCTATGGAGCGGATGTTGTAGAGCAGTTGTGGTCGATCGACAAATACTTTAAATTTGTGCTGCTGTTAATGTTCAGCACGGGCTTAGCTTTTCAAATCCCGATCGTCCAAGTATTGCTCGGCGTTTTGGGCATAGTTTCTTCAAACCAAATGCTCTTCGGCTGGCGGTATGTAGTCTTGGGAGCGGCAGTTTTGGGAGCGGTTTTAACGCCTTCTACTGACCCTTTAACGCAAAGTCTTTTAGGAGGTGCGGTGCTGAGCTTGTATTTTGGCGGGGTTGGTTTGGTGAAGCTTTTAGGGCGATGAGAATTAAGAATAGCAGACAATTGTAAAGTTACCGAACATCTGAATTTTAAGATTGTCTGCTATTTTTATCCGAGATTGGGATTGTTGTCAACTTATCTTAAAAACATTATTGCTTCAGCTATTTTGAGGGCAAATTCCCTATTTACTTAAGTAAGTTTATGAAAATTGTGTAAAGCTAAGTTTCTCAGCTATTTGAGTAAGTTGATTGTTTTATCTGATAATCTTTGCTGATTTAGTGTCGGCTTGATTAGTATTTAATATAAAATATAAAATTCACATTAGTAAAGTTTAGTGTTAGGTGTCTGGGGTCAAGGTTTTGAGTCTTAATTCACACTATTTTTTAGGCGATCTGGCTGGGAATCATAAGTTATTTTAATAAGTGGGTTTTTAAGGTTTTCATGAAGATTTGACACGAGCTGATCCTTAGTATTCGAGTTAGAGATAACATACCAACACAGTGAAATTACTGGACAAGAACGTAAAACTTCAGCAAGAGAGTCAACCTGGCTCGCTGAAGTCTAGCTATATCTTTTGAGTTTCCTGGCTGCCTAAGATAGGAAACTTGTTGATTTTTTGGGTGGATTTTTTAGTAAGTTCACTTGAAAAATTCACACTGTAAATTTTTACCTTTTTGACGGTTTCAGTTTCTTAATCTCAATAGGAAATTAAATATATGGCAACAACAACTGGCACTTCGGGCCCTGACTTCTTCATCGACCCTCCCGCTAGCACTGATAGCGATGACACCATCTCTGGCGAAGCTGGCAATGACTGGCTCTGGGGCCTGAGTGGCAATGACTTGCTCTTGGGCGGGAGTGGCAAGGACCTGCTCCGGGGCAACAATGGCAATGACCTGCTCCGGGGCGGGAGTGACGATGACGAACTCCAGGGCGAGACTGGCAATGACTCGCTCTGGGGCGGGAGTGACGATGACCTGCTCCAGGGCGGGAGTGACAATGACTGGCTCCAGGGCGAGACTGGCAATGACTCGCTCAATGGCGACGATGGCATCGACACAGTATCTTACAGCGATGCGAGCACTGGTATCAATCTTCAGTTAGACGATCTCCGCAAATGGTACGGTCAAGGGTACTATTATGAGTTTGCCAGGACTACCGATGGATTGGGCGGTGTAGACTCGCTTTCGGGCATTGAAGTCGTTATCGGTTCTAACTTCAACGACACCTTACTTGGCAAGAGGTACAATAATGAAACGCTCTTGGGCGGACGCGGTAATGACTCTTTGTGGGGTAACGGCAATGACTTGCTCAATGGCGGCGATGGCATCGACACAGTATCTTACAGCGATGAGGACATAAGAACTGGTATCAATCTTCAGTTAGGCGAAGTCGGCGACGGTTCTGGGTTAGGCAGGGCTACTGGGCGCTTTACTATCGTTACTGGGGGGCTACGTTCCAGTTCTCAATTATCAGACTTTGTAGACTCGCTTTCGGGCATTGAAGTTGTTATCGGTTCTAACGGAGACGACACCCTAGTTGGCGGGAGCGACAATGAAACGCTCTTGGGCAAGGGCGGTAATGACTCTTTGTCGGGTCGTGCCGGCAATGACTTGCTCAATGGCGGCGATGGCACCGACACAGTATCTTACAGTGTTGGAGGAACTGGCGTCTATCTACAGTTGGGGGCAGTCGGCGACGGATCTGGGTTAGGTCGGGCTTCCGACGGGCAGGGCGGCATAGACTCGCTCTCCGGCATCGAAGTAGCAATAGGTTCTAGGTATAACGATACTCTGCTTGGTGGAGACGGCAGCGAAACGTTGATTGGCGGGGCCGGCGACGACTTGTTGTTTGGCTTCAGCGGCAATGACTATCTGGTTGGTGGCAGGGGAGCGGACAAGTTTAGGCTTTGGAGGAGTTCAGGAGTAGATACTGTTGCTGATTTCAAACAAGGTGAAGATAAACTTTTGGTACGTTCTCGCGCTCCGTTTACAGACATAACTTCTCAGTTGAATGGTTCAGATACCGAGATTCGTCAGAATGGCCAAATCATCGGAATTCTGAAGGGAGTTCAGATTACTATTACCGCCAGTGATTTGATTACTGGGTGATTGTATTATCTGCGTTTATCTGCGGTTAAGAATTCCAAGTTATTCTGCCTGCTGCTTCGGCAAAATATACCGCAGATAAACACAGCACAAAAATATATCGACTCCCAGGAAAAAAATATAGAGACGCGATCGCCCGCGCCTCTATAATTACTAAAACTTAAAATTCAACACCAAAGTTTTGTCAAAACTTTGACTACATTCGGAACTGTTCGACTTCGGGAGTATAGCCGATCGGCAAAACGTAATCCAGATTCTCGTGAGGACGAGCAATTATGTGATAGGATAGCAACTTTCCACCATCGACCTTTTTAACTGATTCAATTCCAGCAGCAACGGCTGCTTGCACTTCAGAAACGTCTCCTCGCACTATAATTGTCCAGTAGGCGCGGGTTATTTTCTCATAGCGAACTAAAGTAACACGGGCTGCTTTCACCATTGAGTCCGCAACTTCTACTGCAGCGGGAAATCCTAAGACTTCAACCATTCCCAGTGCAACACCCATTACAACATTCTCCTAAATTTCACAAGATATCTGACACTCATTGTATGTGAAATTGTTGACAGAAATTGGTTCCGATGATTTTGGTAAGAATGAAGGACGATCGCCCAAAATTTTAAAAGCCCCTAAAAAGCCCCAGAAACTGTTGCGGCATTTAAATCCCCCAGTTGGCGACGCGCAGCAAAGCCCGCCACACAAGACTTTGAATCAAAACACCTGTGCAAATTAGATGCGCCACAGCTTAGTTTCTCACCAGCGGCAAGTCGTATGACAAGCTCGCCGATCGATTTTCGGGACTTTGGGATCAACTAATCCAGCCGCAGCGCGACACAAAACTTTAGGGAACTCCCCCAGAGCCCGGCTGTGGAGTCAATCTAAAATCTAAAATCTAAAATCTAAAATCGACTGAGTGAATCAAAACTCGTCTAGCAACCACTCCGAGGCTCTTTCACCCAAATCTAGAGGAACGCTGACAGCTTTGCCCAAACGGGGGCGATCGCGAGTAGTTACGATATATTCTCTCACCTGTTCTGTGCTCCCCCAGCCGTTGAGGTAATTGGCCACTGCATCCAAATGCTCGAAATAATCAGCCTCCGTCATCGGAAAAGATGCCTGTTCTAGATATTTCCACATAACTTGCACAAAAATCTTGCCCCGCGTTCGCCGCAATCTGATATCGTAAGACTTTCCCCATTTTTCTAGCAGTAGCTGGTGTAAATCCTTGCCCGTCATGGTTGCTCCTGAGTTAATCCATTAAACAATAAAAGACAAAGTTCAAAAAATGTAATAATACTCTAATAAAGGCTGGAAGGCGCATTCTTAAAAGGAATTTTCGCGGCCTAAAATTTGTGCGAGCAGATTAACGGCAATTATCCCAGTTGTCTGCACGTACAGGTTCGCTAACAGCTAACAGCTAACAAACAAACGTAACTTAAAACCGTAAAGGCAGGTCATGGCTCAATCTTCTGCTGGAAATCCCGATGTTCCCGATATGGGGCGTCGCCAATTTATGAATTTGCTGACGTTCGGTACAGTCACAGGTGTGGCACTGGGCGCACTCTATCCCGTTGTCCAATATTTTGTTCCTCCGGCGAGTGGGGCAGTTGGTGGCGGAGTGACAGCTAAAGATGCTTTGGGTAACGACATCATCGTTAGCGAATATTTGGCTTCGCACCCGGCGGGCGATCGCACCTTAGCCCAAGGTCTCAAAGGCGACCCCACTTATCTTGTGGTGAAAGAAGACCAATCTCTCGCCGACTACGGCATCAATGCAGTCTGCACTCACTTGGGTTGCGTCGTGCCTTGGAATGTTAGCGAAAACAAGTTTATCTGTCCTTGCCACGGTTCTCAATACAACAATGAGGGCAAAGTGGTACGCGGCCCAGCGCCTTTGTCTCTGGCCCTGGCCCACGCCACTGTCGCAGATGACAAGATCGCTTTGACACCTTGGAAAGAAACAGATTTCCGCACCGGCGAAGCACCTTGGTGGTCTTAAACTATTTTGGATTTTTGATTTGAGATTTTAGATAGGGGGTGAATGGTGAAAACCACAGATAATTGCATCCCTAAAGCAGTCTCAAAATCCAAAATCCAAAATCCAAAATCCAAAATCCAAAATCCAAAATTGTCTGACCTTTGAGATTGAATACTCTAATGCCACAAACTAATTTATCTGCGATATTTCGCCGCAGTGCCAGGACGATCGCGAAAACAGCCTTAATTGCGATCGCAGCCACAGCATTTTTCCTCACCAGCGACATCGCACTTCCCCAAGCAGCATTTGCTTACCCTTTCTGGGCTCAGCAAACTGCCCCCGCTACTCCCCGCGAAGCAACAGGCCGGATTGTTTGCGCTAACTGTCACCTCGGTGCAAAACCGACTGAAGTTGAAGTACCGCAATCTGTTTTGCCAGATACGGTGTTTGAAGCTATTGTCAAAGTTCCCTACGATACTAACGTTCAACAAGTTGGCGGCGACGGCAGCAAAAGCGGCTTGAATGTAGGCGCTGTAGTGATGTTGCCCGAGGGTTTCAAAATTGCTCCCGCTGACAGAATTCCCGAAGAAATGAAGGAAAAAGTCGGCGATCTTTACTTCCAACCTTACAGCGAAACCCAAGAAAATATTGTTTTAGTGGGTCCAGTACCGGGAGAACAGTATAAAGAATTGGTATTCCCAGTTTTGTCGCCGAATCCAGAAACTGACAAGTCCGTTCACTACGGCAAATACCAAATTTATGTTGGTGGCAACCGCGGCCGCGGTCAGGTTTATCCTACTGGCGAAAAGAGCAATAATACTGTTTACAATGCTTCGGTAGCTGGCACCATTTCTAAGATTGCTCAACCTGAAGATGGCGGTTATCAAGTGACTATTCAACCTGCCGAAGGTGCAGCGGTTGTTGATACGATTCCTGCAGGCCCAGAACTGATTGTTTCCGAAGGACAAACAGTTGCAGCAGGCGAACTTTTGACGAACAATCCTAATGTGGGTGGCTTCGGTCAAAAAGACGTGGAGATTGTGCTGCAAAGTGCAGGTCGAGTTAAAGGATTGATGGCTTTCGTGGCTATAACCATGCTGGCTCAAATCATGCTGGTTCTCAAGAAGAAACAGGTCGAAAAAGTTCAAGCTGCTGAAATGAATTTCTAAACGCGGCTGTAATTAGTTGGGTAAGGTGTTATATGCACACCCAACTATTAGGTAAGTAGGGCGGGTATTCCCCGCCTTATTCTTTGATAAATAACCAGTAAAATAATGTTAATTGATGAGAAGATAGTTGAAGTAGGCCCGCTGAAATGGTTTTATCGGGAAACAAATCCGGTTAACGAAACTGGTAAACCGCCCGTACTACTGCTGCACGGTTTGCCATCCCAGAGTTTTACCTGGACTGTAATGATGCCGGATTTGGCTGCACAGGGATTTAGATCGATCGCCCCAGATTGGGTGGGCTACGGGCGATCGACAAAACCAGACAAGCGCGACTTTGCTTACACTCCCGATGCTTTTGTTGACGCCCTCGCTGGCTTTATTCAAGCTATAGAATTAGACCGATTTTCCCTCGTTGTCCAAGGATTTTTAGCTTCAGCCGGCATTCAATACGCTTTACGCAATCCCGATAAAATTGATCGTCTAGCCATCATAAATACACCAGTTTCAGCAGATATCAAATTGCCTTGGAAAATGCAGCAGTTGGGGCTGCCTTTTATTGGCGACATGATGACGCAAGACCCGCTTTTGGTTGACAGAACTCTCGAAGGTGGCAGCCGCCAGACAATATCAGACAAGGATTTAGATGTTTACCGCAGCCCGTTTTTGAAGAGTTCGGATGCAGGTCGATCGCTGATGAATACAGTCCGCAATATTCAATTGCCGCAGTCAATGGCCGAAATTGAATCCGGCTTGAAAGGATGGACTCGACCAACTTTATTTGTCTGGGGTTTGACAGATCCTTGGCTGAGTGTTGAACCAGTTCAAAAGCTAGTCGGTTCCCTGCAAAATGCAGAGTTAGTCATACTGGAACAAGCGGGGCATTATCCTCAAGAACATTGGTCCGAAAAAGTTGGCAATGCTGTGATCACTTTTCTGCGCCGCCAGGAGGTAAAATAATATTTTGTACATAACTCTCGGTGCTAGGTCAGTGAACCAGCTCCTCACCGAGCTGCATTCCCAGGCAGAGCCTGAGAACGAGAAATCTAAAATCTAAAATCTAAAATCGATATGACTCGTCCCCGTTCAATTTTTGCCTTGATGATGGCGTTTTTGATGGCATTTCTGGTTAGTTGCAGCAGTGTCGAAGCAAAAGTTCCAACGACTTACACAGCAGCCCAGACTCAGCAAATTCAGCGCTATGTTCCTACCCTGACAGAGTTGCGATCGCGCATGGATAAACTGGGAACCTTAATTCAAAAACAAAATTGGGTTGATACCAGAACTTACATTCACGGGCCTCTAGGCGACTTGCGAAACACCATGAAAACCGTCTCTGCGAGTTTGTTGCCTAGTTCTCAACAACAAGCGGTTGATTTAACTAAGAGTTTGTTTACCGAGTTGGTTAACATCGATCTTGCTGCTAAAGAGCTTGACTATGCAAAAGTCACGGCCAGCTATCAAAAAGCTGTCAATGATTTCGATACCTTCTTGCAGCTAATTCCTAAAGCTTAATAGCTTTAGGGGTTTGTAGGCTTGGCAGTTGATGGGTGTCAAATTAAGACTGAAACCCATAATAAATATCGCTTGTAGTCGAGTCTAGATGCCCCCTAGCCCCCCTTATTAAGGGGGGGACAAGAGTATTCAAACTCCACCTTAAAAAAGGGGGGCAGAGCATTCAAAGTCCCCTTTGTAAGGGGGATTTAGGGGGATCGAGACTTCGAGACAAACCATAAAAACAGAGGATTTTACTGTTAATTAGACACGCTTTGCGCTCAGAACCCTACAAAAAACTTATATCAAATCTAAAATCTAAAATCTAAAATCTAAAATTTAATGGTTCGTGTTGCAATTATTGGTTGCGGTATTATTGGAGCGTCGATCGCCTTTGAACTAAGTCAATTTCCCGAACTGAAAGTTACTGTGTTCGACAAACAGCCGCCGGCCCAAGGTTCTACTGGCGCTGCACTCGGTGTTTTGATGGGAGTTATCAGCCACAAAACTAAGGGCAGAAATTGGCAGTTGAGGGAAGCCAGCCTTCAGCGCTACGAAACTTTGATTCCAGAATTGGAAGCAGTTACGGGGCGAAAAATTCCTTTTAACAAACAAGGAATTTTAATGCTTTGTTCCGAGGGAGAGGATTTAATTAAGTGGGAAAATTTGATAGCAACTCGCCGTTCTCAAGGTTGGCAATTGGAACTTTGGGATGTGGAACGAGTGCGCGAGCTCTGCCCTCATCTCTATTTAAATGATAAGATTATTGCTGCGATTTATTCGCCTCAAGACAGGCAAGTCGATCCGACGGCGCTAACTTTGGCTTTGATTGATGCTGCTGAACGAAATGGGGTGATTTTTGAGTTTGGCGTGCCCGTTGAAGCAGCGGAGATTGCTGCTAGTTTAAAGTTCGATCGGCTAATTGTGGCGGCTGGTTTGGGTTCTGCTGCTGTGACTGCATCTTTAAATCAGTTGGTTGACATTCGCCCGGTGTTGGGACAAGCGCTGCATTTGCGATCGGCCAAGCCTTTAGGAAACCCTGATTTTACGCCAGTAATTACTTGCGATGACGTTCACATTGTGCCTTTGGGAAATCAGGAATTTTGGGTGGGGGCGACGGTCGAGTTTTCCGAAAATGGCGGGGAAATTCAGGCGAATGCTGATATGTTGGGGGAAGTGATGGCGAGGGCGAGATCACTTTGTCCGGCCTTAGCAGAAGCTGAAATCATCAGGAAATGGTCGGGATTGCGCCCGCGGCCGGAAGGGCGGCCGGCCCCAATTATCGAGACGCTTCCCGGTAACGATCGCGTTCTCATCGCCAGCGGCCACTATCGCAACGGTGTTCTGCTGGCCCCTGCAACAGCGCGATCGATTCGAGAAATGATTTTGCAATAATTAACAAATGTTAATACAATCAAGACAGCCATTAATATCTTACATCTAAATATGTCCGACAAACCTTTAGGTAAACCCCGCTCTTTGTGGCGAGTAATTTTGCTGGCTGGAGTCAGCTTGCTGCTATATTACGGATGGTACAAATGGATTATTCAAGAAGAATTGCGTCGCTATAACGGCAGCGGTTGGTCAGGAACCCTTTGCTTGCTTCCCTTTGTTTTAGGAGTAGCCGTCCCCCAAGCTTTGCGGATATTCGACCCTGACGTTCCCGGATGGTTTGGTTGGTTTTCCTTGCTAGGTATTGCTTGGATTTACATCGTGCAGTTCAAACTTTACAAGACAGTTAATGAATTGTACCGCCAAGAAGGAATCAAAGAACCGCTAACCGTTTGGTGGATTTTTGTACCCGGTTTAAATTTAGTTGTCGGCTTGCGACAAATTCACTTTTTGAGCCTGTTTTGGGCGAGACAACAGGGAATAGAAATTAAGGATAACTTAGCCGAAAGCATTCCTTTCCTCTCAGCTAACGCTTAAGGGGAAACTTTTTACACTGATATCATAAGTTTGTAGGATGCGCCAGTAATCATAGCTCGATTTTCCAATCATTTAGCTGACGGACGCACCCTACAAGTTTATACTAAGAGTAAAAAGTGGTTTGACGCACGAATTATGGCGCTAAGATTCGCCTCAGCGCACATTAGATCATTAGGTTCTGCATCCATGACTGAATCACCAGAACCGATTTGGCAAATCCGCAAGAATGAGTTTGAGTTCCGGTTCGTTAACCCGCTTAATTGCTTTAGGAATACTTACCCACTGCCGCTTTCTCTTGCTAGCTTCCGGCCAAATTTCCAGAACTGCTTGCACTTTCATTAAAAATACTCCTACCTGACAAATATAGCCGGACTTTTGATACTCGTAAGTTCCCAGCAAATCCGGGAACACTTTACCCAACAAACCTGCTTCTTCCCAAGCTTCCTTGGCGGCGGAATCTTGGGGAGTCATGTCAGGTTCAATTAATCCTTTAGGAATCACCCAGCGCTTGCTAGCCGAAGAAGTAATCACCATTACTTCAATTTGTCCGTCTTGAATGCGATAGGGAATTACCCCCGATTGCTCAATCAGTAAAGCGGTTTTTATACTCATTATTTATGCAATATGTCTGGGTGCAAAAGCTGCTGCAACCTCATTAACTGTTTACACTAAAAAATAAACATTGCATCCCGATCCTAGATGAGTCCCTATTTTAGAGAAGAACAAAGTGAGGAATAGAGATATTTGGCTTTTAGAGTTTGTGGAAAGTAGCAAATTTAAATGCACTCCCGCTGAACAATAATAATATTATTATAATAACTAGGCGTCATCCTCTACCGACAAGCAGATAAAAGCCGATCGCCAATATCTGCCTTTATCTGCGTTGGGAGGATTTTACACCGAATCTTTCTTCGCCTTAGCCTCCAAATTTTCCATCCGACTCCTCAAATCTTGATTCTCCTTTTTCACCTGGTCTAATTCCTCCCGCAACTGCTTTACCGCTGCATCAGAACCAGCATTTTTCTGCACTCTTTGCACAGCTTCATCAGCCATGCGGCGGACGCGGCCATCGGGGGTTTGGTCAGCTAAAGAACGCAAAATGCGAATTGCTTTGCGAGTTTGCATTTGTCCTAGGCCCGCTACTACAGAAACTTGAGTCAAGAAAAACGTCTCTTTAGATAATTCTGCCAATCGCTGCAAAATCCGTTCTAAATTGACTTTGGTTTGACCAGTCGAAATTGTGCCCAAAGATCGAATTGCAGCCAAGCGCAAAGCTTGCGGAGTACCTGCGGCGGTGTATTTCAAAATTAGATTCAGCGCATCTTCAGAAGTTTTCATGTGCGCCAAACCTGCGATCGCACCCGATCGCACTACCTCATTCCAGCCCTGACGCTCTTTTAGCACCAATTTTAACTCTTTCAGTACCTGTTCGTCGGTCGGTTTTTCGTCCGGGTTAGCCCCTGCAATGGCGCCCATAGCACTCGCTGCTGCTGCTTCTACGTAATAGCTGTCGTCGCCTTTTTCGACGATCGACCTCAGCGCTTTATAAGTTTCGTGAGTTTGGATTTTACCCAGCGCATTCACCACAGCGCGACGAACACGAGCATCTTTATCTTTTAAACCACTTACTAAACCTTCAAAAACTTGGTCGAGTTTAATTTCAGCTAACTGACCGGCAACTTCGGCCCGTACTGCCCAGAACGGCTCTTTTTTGAGAACTTCTGACAGCGTTTTCACCGCTTCCAGCCCTCCCTTTTTCGCCAAAGCGTGGGCCGCATAAATCCGGGAAACCGGGTCTGGATCGAATTGCAACTGAGCTTTTAGTTCTGCAACTCCATACTCTAACGCAACAGTTTTTAAGTATTTATTGCCTACATCAAAACTGATAAATGCTGGCTTCTGTTCAAGGGGAAAATAGAAGCTTTGCTCGCGCTCATGCACTCGGACTGTGAAAGTTTTTAGGTTGGGGTTTGAACGTGCCCAACTGTCATGGTCTGCTTCTTTTTCTGGCTTGTAACCGAAGCCGATCGGGATTTTCAAATCGAATACATCTTTGCTGTTGCCGTTGCCATTTTTGCTGTCTTTTACCTGAGTTTGGGTGACAGTCACTTTTGCTAATTTGCTGTCGCCATCCCAGGAATAAACAACTTTATAATCTGGATGACCGCCACGATAAACGTACTGGTCAAACAAAAACATGAGATTGCGACCAGTAGCCTTTTCTATCGCCCTGAGCAGATCGATGGTTTCTACAGTTTTGTGAGCGTTATCCCGCACAAAAGTATGAATTGCTTTGTAAAATAATTCGTCGCCCAACTCGGCGCGAATCATGTGATAAACGCAAGCGCCTTTTTCGTACAAATGGCGATCGTACAATTCAATGGCTTCGCGGTAAACGTGAGTAACGATCGGGCGGCGGTAGCGGGAACTATCTTCAGCTAAATAATTGCGGGCTTCATTTAACATATAGTAAGCCGCGTCTTCTTTGCCGTATTCTTTGTCAGTCCACAGCACCTCGGAATAAGAAGCCATGCCTTCTTTTAGCCAAGCATGAGACCAATGTTTAATTACTACTAAATCGCCGAACCACTGGTGAGCGAGTTCGTGGGCGACTAAGCTTTCAGTACCTCGATTGTCGAGGGCGGCACGTTCATCTAACAAGCACCTATCTGTCAGCAAAGTTGTCGAAGTATTTTCCATACCGCCGAAGATGAAATCATCGACGCAGACTTGAGCGTATTTGGGAAAAGGGTAAGGATAGCCAAATGCTTGAGAGAAGAATTCAATCATTTGAGGCGTTTTGCCCATGCTGCGCTTAGCGTCTGCTTCGCGACTTCTTTCCACGTAATAATTAACTGCTTTGCCGTTCCATTCGTCTTTAATTTCGGCAAAATCTCCGACTGCTAAGGTCATTAAATATGTCGGGTGTACCTGGGTTTGGGACCAGTGATAAATTTTATCGTCGCCTTCGTTTTTTGTACTAATTAATTCGCCGTTGGAAATAGCAAATAGTTGTCTCGGAACTTGCACTCGAATTTCCGAAGTAGCGAGTTGTCCAGGATAGTCGAAACAGGGAAACCAGAAGCGGGAATCTTCATCTTCGCCTTGAGTCCAAACTTGTGTTGGTTTGTCTGGATAGTGTTTGTCCGGACCGACAAAATAGAGACCGCGCTGGGGTTTTTCGACGGAGTATTCGATCGCAATTGTAATTGGTTGGTAAGCTTCGGTTGGTTCGTGTAGTTGAATTTGCAGCACTTCGCCATCGCTGTCGAAATTTTGCTCAATTTCGCCGACTTTTACTGATTTAATATTCAGGTTTACAGCATCTAAGGTTAATTTGTCAATACCGCTGCGGACTGGATTGATGCGGATGCTGCAAGTGCCACGAAAGCTTTGTTTGGGAATATTCAGCACTAAGTCGAGGAAAATGTGCTCTACTTGGCCGGGGCGATCGGGGTTGTAGTGGGGCCGGGCACCGGGCATCTCGAAGGATTTGTGACCGTTTTCAGAATCAAAGTAAGTGTGTGACATTGTGATGGCAAAGTTGTGAGTCGATCGGCGATCGCTGGCAGCGCAGATCCGGCTGAACTGCCAGCTTATTATAGAGTAGCGCGTCCTAGCTGCTGTTGTCGTTAACTTGTTAAAAACTGGTTCTAGGGTTGAGGGGATGGAAAATATGATTTTTTCGCTACAATATCAGCAAGGTTAATGTCTGCAATCATCAGCCTGTAATTGAAATTCAGAGGGAAATCTGTATGACAGCTACACTATCAGTTCCCAATTCCATCGAGTCTTGGCTTGGCGACGAAGCCGAAGACTTGCTCACCCATCAAGCAAAAGTTTCTAAAGATTTGTTGCACCTGCCGGGCCCGGATTGGGTCGATCGCATTTTTGCTCAAACAGATCGATCTCCTCAAGTTTTGCGATCGCTTCAGCAACTCTATTCTAGCGGACGCTTGGCAAATACCGGCTATTTATCCATCCTGCCAGTAGACCAAGGAATCGAACACTCGGCGGCCGCTTCTTTTGCACCGAATCCCATCTATTTTGACAGCGAAAATATCATTAAATTAGCAATTTCGGCTGGCTGCAATGCGGTCGCGACAACGCTGGGAGTTTTGGGAAGTGTATCTCGCAAATACGCGCATAAAATCCCTTTTATTGTCAAGCTCAATCACAACGAGTTGCTGACTTATCCCAATCAATTCGATCAAATAATGTTTGCGACCGTCGAGCAAGCTTGGAATTTGGGAGCAGTTGCAGTGGGAGCAACAATTTATTTTGGTTCTCCGGAATCGACGCGACAAATCCAAGAAGTCAGTCAAGCTTTTGCTCACGCTCACGAATACGGAATGGCGACAATTTTGTGGTGCTATCTCCGCAACGATATCTTTAAACAAGACAAAGATTATCATGTGGCAGCCGATTTAACCGGGCAAGCAAATCACTTGGGAGTGACAATTCAAGCTGACATTATCAAGCAGAAATTGCCAGAATGCAACAACGGCTATGGAGCAGTTGCTAAAGCAAGTGGCAATAGTTACGGCAAAACCGACAAGCGCGTTTATTCGGATTTGACAACGGATCACCCGATCGATCTAACTCGCTATCAAGTGCTCAACTGTTATGCGGGAAGGATGGGTTTAATTAACTCCGGCGGTGCTTCCGGGAAAAGCGATTTTGCAGAAGCAATTCGCACGGCGGTAATCAACAAGCGCGCTGGCGGCTGTGGCTTAATTTCCGGCCGCAAAACTTTTCAGCGTCCTTTTGAAGAAGGCGTAAAATTGTTCAACGCTATCCAAGACGTTTATTTGTCGCCAGAAATCTCGATCGCCTAAAAATTTACCGCACAGAGATTTGCCTCTATATCACAACCTAAACGTAGGGTGCGCACTGCGCACAAATCTTCCTAAACGTAAGGTGCGCACTGCGCACCTTACCTTCTTGAGATTGGTTAATATAAGTTGCAACTTAGGTGTAATCTTAATACTAGCTGAACATTTCTAAAGACACAGTAAACAATTTAAAAATGCCCCACAGCCTTGTTTTAAACCTGCTGCCAGTTGCACCAATTCCATCCCAGTTTTTAACGGGACGGCACCTCCACGCTTTATTTCTCAACTTGGTGAGTGCTGTAGACAGCGATTTGAGCGCTTACTTGCACGACCAATCTCATGAAAAAGCTTTCACTTTAAGCCCTTTTCAAGTAAGCAGAAAAGAGGCTTATAAAAGCAGTACGCCACAGCCACAAAAGAGAGTTTTGCCTCCGGCTTCCCGCACAATTCCGCAGACTGTACAGTGGGAACACAAGCAAGCAATTCAGGAAAATACGCCGATTTGGTGGCGAATTACTCTGCTGGATGACGATTTGTGCGATCGCCTAACTCAACTTTGGCAGCAACTTAATTTCGAGCGCCCTTGGCATCTCGGCCCGACAAATATATACATTACTAATATTTTGAGCGAACCGCAATCAAACCAGCCTTGGGTAAACTTTTGTACTTACGCCGAATTGTTCGATAGAGCTTCGGAAACTGAGCGCCAAATTGCTTTTACTTTTTGCACTCCTACTAATTTTCGGCAAGGTGTATACGATAGTGCTATGCCGACTAGAGAAAGTATTTTTGGCAGTTTAGCGAATCGCTGGAACAAGTACAGCAGTATTGCGATCGAACCTACTTTCACAGAAGCTATTTTTCCCAGTTTCTTCGATATCCGAACCGAAGTTTGTACTGATTCTCGCAGTAAATTTATTGGCTGCGTCGGCGATATTAGTTACCGAGTTATGGGAGATATAGCTCCTGCTACTATCAAGCAAATTAACACTTTAGCAGATTTTGCGCTTTACAGCGGAGTCGGGCGAAAAACGCCGATGGGTATGGGAATGACGCGCAGGTTGCAAAATTTTTAATCATTCACTTTTGGGCTGAATTTCACTGACGATTTCATAAACATTAGTGTCTGGTATTTTCGCAAACAAAGGCGTCATCTGCTTCAATATTTCCTGATAAGCTTCGCTTTGATTGGCTGCCATATCTTCTACGCTTTCCCAAAAAATGATGGCAATACCTTTGTCTGTATTGGGCAATTGCAGCAGGTAGGCTCCCTTAAAACCTGTGGCATAAGTTGCAACGGCTTTTTCAAAAAGTTGTTCTGCAGCTTCAAATTTTCCCGGTTTAAATTCGCCAAGGGCAACGTAGGCAAACTGATGTCTGAGAAAGTCTAGAAATTCTGACATATCTTTTTCCTCACTTAATAGCGATACAGCAAGTTATATTTTACCCGATCGCCAGAAATTTGTGAACTGCACAGGTTGGAGTTTCGCGCTTAGATCGTCGGCGGATTTATTAATTACACGTAACTGCGATCGCCTCTCAAATAGACCTCTGTCAAAAATAACTAGAACGAGCATCTTGCCCGTTCTCCAAAAAACATTTTTTCTTGTGGAACGGGCAAGATGCCCGTTCCAAAATTTTATTAAAAGAACTTTTGCAAGAGGTCTAATAGAATTTTTTTGATTCAGGCGTCTGGAATTTTTATTAAATAAACTGTTGAATCGCTGATTTTAGATCTTTACAATCCTAGGTACCCCGGAGCGAATTCTACCGCTAGTACACAAGGTAAAGCTGCTGATAACTCATGTATTGTATATAACTGCGACCATCCACAAAGCCGTAAAAAGTTGCCAGTCCAAAGCGGTTTTTTGCAATAACCCTATTGAATTATTTAAAACTCACCTGTAACAATAATAACAGAGCCATACAAATAAAGTAAATAGCCAGCTTAAACAAATGAAAAAAATATTAGTAATTGAAGACGATAACTTAATCAGAGAAACGGTATTAGAACTTCTGGAATCGCGCGGTTTTGAAGCTGTCGGCGCCGAAAATGGAAAAGTTGGTATCCAGTTAGCTGCCCAAATTCCTGATTTAATTTTGTCTGATGTCATGATGCCGGAACTCGACGGTTTTGAAGTATTCGCAGCCGTGCGATCGCACCCTGCAACCGCCAGCATTCCGTTTATTTTTATGACAGCCTCCGAAATGGAAAAAGTCCTGGAACTTAAAGCAGACGGCTATCTCAAGAAACCTTGCAGCGTCGCAGAAATGCTCGCGGCGATCGCCACTCAACTTGAAAAACCGACAGTTGCCAACCCACAACATCAAAAAGTACAGGACAATTTTGCGGCATCAAATCTTAGCTTGCGCGCCAGGAATCAAAAATCTCGGTTTGAGATTGCCTCGGTTTGCTGGCAATGACACTCACAGTAACGTTATTGATACACAAGTTGAGGGAATTTCAAATTGGTTCCACCCAGGGGTGGCTTAGACTGGGTATGTTGAATTTGGTTAAATATTTATGAACGCACAACCCAAAGGCCGCCTTGTTTGGAATCACTCTACCCACCTTCCCGGTTTGATACCAATTTTAGAGCGCCTCACCCTAAAAATCGGCATTCAAACTGTCACTCCGGGCGTCATCAACAAAGTTAAAGGACACATCCCCCGCATGACATTAAGAGTGTCAGTACCCATCCGCGGGGGATTTAAAATCATCGCCAGACAGGGCAAAACCGTACAAGAAGTCTTTATATTAACCACTCTCAGTCAAGGGGACTTGGAAGAGACGATCGCCCAAACCCTAGCCAAGTGACAATATTTTCTTAGCAAGCAAAGCCCGAGCCCTAACTGAAGTAGTTTCATCGCTTTGGGTGATTTCCTCAAGTCTGGCCGAAACTTCCGCTAACCAATCCGGTTTAACAGTCGCAGCACCCGCCAAAGCTTGCAAACCCCCCGCTGCTGCGTAGCGCACCACCCATTCTGGATCGCGGGACGCTTGCAGTAGCGTTTTCACAGCGCGAAGTTGAGCATCGGCAATTTCTTCTGCCGGCATCAATTCCCAACAAATCGTCCCCAAACCCCTAGCCGCCGCCCGCCGCACGCTCAAAGCAAAGTCATTCGCCGCTGCATCGAGCAAAATCTCCAAACCCCTGGGGTCGCCAATTCCCGCCAAAGCCCGAACAGCCCAAGCTCTCGCCCCGTAATTGTAGCCGTCAAGCTGTTCTAAAAGCGGCAGTACCGCAGCTTCTCCGAGTTGAATCAGCCCATCCACGGCGGCAACAGCGGCGCCTGGGTTGTTGTAACCGAGCACTGTAATTAAGGTAGGAATTGCTTGTTTTGAGGAAGCTGCCGCCAGTGCTTTGACGGAGTTTAACAAGCCTTCGGAAGAATCTGCTTGTTCGACAGCCTGAATTAATTCTAATGCCATTTATTTGTAAGCTTTACCGTGACCATTTTAATTGTAGGTTGGGTCGATCGCGCGATCGAACTTTTTGCCACCTCACCCAACATTCTCATCAAAATAGGTAGGGAAACAGCACGGCGCTGTGTCCTGAAATGTGCTGTCTTCTGAATGTACGGCAGACAAGTGAGAATCGCTACAGCAATCCTATTTTAGTTGTGAACTAATTTTTTTAAAGTAAACTATCCATTAAATCCATAACTTGGATAGCTTCATCTGACAAAGATAGAGATTCTTGTTGATTGAGGTGATGCTCCAAAACTCCTTTGAGCGCAATCAATTTCAGGCTATTTTCTGCTAAAGTTTCAGAAATAGCTTGCGCTCCCGGCAAATAGCCGATCGCCCCCAAGTCCATCAAAGCCGATCGCCTCAACTGCAAATTATTCCCATTCAAAGCACTTACCAACCGCTCTCCGTAAACCCGCTCTCCAGTTAACTGATACATCGCCCGCGCCGCAGCGTACTGCACCCGCTCGACAGAATGTTCTAAAAAAGGTGAAATTAGCGGTATTGCTTCTGTCGCTTGCAGCGTTCCCAAAGCTTCAATTACCGAGTCGTAAGGTTGCACGAGGTGCGATTTTCCTGGCACTCGCACAGCAACAACTACGCCCCCATTTAATAGCTTCATTAGCGGCCCAATAGAATCGCGATCGCCCAGCATTTCTAAAGCTTGAGCAGCCGCTTCTCGCACGTAATAATCAGCGCATTCCAAACAACGAATTAGGGCCGGTAAGGCTTGTTTGTCACCCAGTTTACCCAGAGCCCGCGCCGCATTTCGTAACAAGGAATAGTCGCCGATTTTTGTTTGTTCTGACTCTTCTTCCAATGCGGCAATTAAAGCTGCAATAGCTGCCGGTTCCTTGACTCGAAATCTGCCCACCCACCAAGCAGCATAATACCGGAGACTGTAATCTTGGGAGTGTAAATTTGCGATCGCCTGTTCAACAGTTAAAGACTCGCCCTCAGCTACACCCGCCGGCGGTGAGTCGGATTCGTAATAATCCATAGTCATTAGTTATTAGTTATTCGGCTATTGAAATCGCTGCTACCCAGACACAACGTGCAAGGGTTAGGGAAACTCGCCGATTCAAATCGCTACTAAACAGACAAAACCCGCCTGGGCGGGTTACATTAACTCTTAGTCCGCTTGGAGTGGACTTTGTTTGTCTAGCAGCGATTTTCATCGCCGCTTCTAGCTTTTGTCGGAGCGATTTTCATCGCCCCTGCAACCAAACTATTGGTGATCGTGCGATGATTCATGCGATGATTCTGCACCCGCGTTTAAAGGATGAATGCTGACAATTTTCCCGCCCATGCGAGTAATCCGCTGCATTTCTTGATTCATCCGATTGTAAGGCACGGTGATAAATGTACTCGCGCTCGATCGAATCGAGTAATCCACATTATCTGTTTCATCGCTTTGGCGCAAGCCCACAACTTCATACCGAAAGCAGCGACCAGCCGAAGCTGTATTGCCACTTTTTCCAGCTACAATTTGACCTAGCATAAGCTTCTTGGTAATTGGTAATTCTGAATGTTGACTGTTGACTGTTGACTGTTGACTAAAAGCTAGTAACTGCCAACTGCCAACTGCCAACTGCCAACTGACTAAATTGGAGTAATGCTGGCGATTTTCGCGCCCAGGCGTTGAAATTTCTGCATTTGCGAGGACAACTCCTCAACAGGTACGATGAAAGCCTTGCTGCTGCGGCGCACGCTGGGATAGCCGCCCGTGCGAATTCCCGAAACTTCCACGCGCACCAGCCGTCCTTCTTTGCCGTAAGCTGCCGCGCCGCCGAAAGTGCTGGCGGGAGTTACGTTTCTGGCAGAAGGCCGATATGCCCAACCTTCGTTACCGCCAGAGGGCCCAACTACAGCCGTAGCGGTGTTAGTGCCGAGTTCGACAGCTAAGCGAGAGTTTTTGCCTTCTAGTTGAGATGTATCGCTGTTTGCATAGCCGCGATACAGGCGGAACATCCGGGTAAAACCAACGGTTTTTTGACCGCGCTGGGTGTTAAAGCCACGGTAGTAAGGCACGATACTTTCGCCGAAGTTTTCTTGATACTCTACTGAATCGATGTAAGAATCAATATCAGAGTCGTAGCCTTGTGTTTGGTACAAATCTAAGTGCTCAATTACTTCAGATTCGTCGTAGGGAGCGCGACCGAGCAAGTGTTTGTAGTTTAGTTCGATCGTCCGAGTTTGGAAACTGTTGTAGAAAAACTTGGTTTTGTACAGTTCTGACTTAGCTACAGCCCGTACAAATTCTCGTACACTCAAACTGCCGTCCCGCAGCAAAGACTCGGAACTTGTAAGTCGCTCGGATTTCATTAAATAGTCGTTGCCCAACACCTGACGGTAAACCGCACGAATCACAGTTTCAACGTCGTCTTTGGTGTAGTTCGGGCGCAATTCTACCTTCGGCGCATCGCTCAATGCGGATGTTCCTAGTCTGGACGCTGCTGTTGTAATCGCCACCAGATTTTCTCCTAAATTATTAATGACAAAAGTTTAATGCTTGGTTGCACTTGAAATTTTTAGGACTAAGGATAATATGCCTCAAAGTAGGGTGTGTACTGCACACCTTACCTATACACATAAAATTGAAGAATTTTTTAGCCTTAGTCCTAATTTGCTAAAGACGTTTCCAAAAAAACCGTCTTTACAAACTTTAAGCTGTGGTAATACTTACCACTTTGCCGCCACGTTTGTTGATTTGCTGCAAGCGGCTCGAAAGTTGCTCGTAAGGCACGAGATATTCGGTAGTAGTCCGCCGCACTTGGGGCGAAAAATTAGCCGAACCTTGCATTGCGGTGACTCGGTAGAGTTGACCGCGAGAACCGCCGGATGTGCCGCCAAGGGCTTTTCCGGTGGAGGCCGTGTATATCGGCGAGGCCATATTTCTCGCTACTTCCCAAGTCAGCCGGGCTTGGGTTCGGTTTTGCGATCGATCGCTAGAAGCAAAACCCCGGTACAGTTGAAACATCCGGTTAAAACCGACGGTTTTTTGACCTCTTTGAGTCGCGAAACCGCGATAGTAAGGCACTACACTTTCGCCAAAATTTTCTTGATACTCAACTGAGTCAATGTAAGAATTGATTTCAGCTTCGTAGCCTTCTGCATTGTACAAATCAACGTGGAAAGCAATTTCCGACTCGTCGTAAGGAGCGCGGCCCAACAAATGCTTATAATTAAGCTCAATTAACCGCGTTTGCGAGTTCGGATAAAAAAACTTTTTCCGATAGGTTTCGGAATGTGCAATTGACCGCACAAAATCTTTCACTGAAATCTGCCCTTGCAGCAGCAGAGATTCAGCACTGGTAAGTCGTTCGCTCGACATTAAATACTCGTTGCCGAAAACTTGACTGTAAGCAGCGCGAATTACTGCTTTCGCATCCTCTTGCGTCCAGTGGGGGCGCAGTTCTACCCGTCCCGCTTCTTCAAATGCTTTTATTCCCAACCGTTCTGCTGCAGCTAGTCCCGCCATCTTCGCTTCTTCCTTTTTTGCTGTAAAAATTGAAAACTGCTTAAAAAAGTATTTGCAAAACTAGGCTTGGATCGCAGATGCCCGGAATTGTAAACAACCGCTAACACTTAAGCTAACAGCAGCTTACAATCCCGGGCATCACGCAAATCTAGCTCAGAGCGTTGATTGCGTAGTCGATGTAGGAATTCGCTTCAGTTGCAGCGTCGCCACTGAGACCGTGGTTGCCTTTGATGTACTTGAGGGCTTCAACGTACCAGCTAGGAGACAATTCAAATGTCCGGTTGATTTCGTCAACACCTGCAATCAGGTACTCGTCCATCGGACCGGTGCCGCCTGCAACTAAGCAGTAGGTTACCATGCGGAGGTAGTAGCCGATGTCGCGAGCGCACTTAGCTTTACCTGTTGGGGTAGAAGCGTAGTTCGGGCCTTGCATTTGTTGGGTGTACGGAAATTTGTTGTACACAGCTTGAGCTGCACCGTCGATCAAGCGCTGAGAGTTGGCGGTCAAAGCCTTGGCTGCTTCCAAACCTGCTGCTGCTTGGCGGAAACGGCCGAAGGCAACTTGTAGTTCAGTGCTGCTCAGGAAACGACCTTGAGAATCGGCTGCTGTTACTGCTTCAGTCAAAGGGGTTTTCATTGTTCTGGTTTCTCCCTAATGTTGTGTTGTTTTTGTGTACAAAAATGATTGTTTGCAAAAATGCGATGCTCGCTTCTTTACAAGAAAGGTTCGCTTGGCTATTTTTAGCCGACTGCACTAGCTGCGCGGTCGAAGTAGCTGCCGATTTCAGACATTAGCGAGCTGCAATCACCACGGGTAACACCGTTGGGGTCGTTAGCGATCGCAATTGCTGCTTCCTTCATTTTTTGCACGCCGGCTGCAACTGAGCCACCGGGAACTCCCAGAGCTTGGTATGTTTCACGCAGACCGTTCAAGCAGCGGTCGTCCAAAACGCTGGCGTCGCCTGCAAATGTTGCATAGGTGACGTAGCGCAAGATGATTTCCATATCGCGCAAGCAAGCTGCCATGCGGCGGTTGGTGTACGCATTGCCACCAGGAGCGATCAGTTGAGGCTGTTCGGCGAACAGGGTGCGAGCTGCATTGGCTACGATGCTGGATGCGTTGCCGGTGATGCGGTTTACTGCGTCAATCCGCTTGTTGGCGTCGGAAACCATGCTGCTGAGAGCATCGAGTTGACCCTGAGCTAGAAATTCGCCCCGAGCGTCAGATTGGGAAACCACTTTTGTAAATGCGTCAAACATGAAAGAACTCTCCTACTTGAGTTAATTGAGTTTGGTTGCGGTATAAAACCGTTAAGTTAAATTTGTTCAGGCTACGAGTGCCTGCAAGGGTTGAAATTTGATGCCAGCTAATCTGCTGGTCCGATCGAGTTCTCCCTTTCCGCTACCTGCACTATTGTTACATCGTAACGGACGTTTAAGAAACCTTAGAATTTTTTACATCTTTTATGAGATGCGACAAACCTTGTCAATCAGTGTTTTTGTTAACTTTGGCCTGTCGTTTCAACCCTCTGATAATCTTTATACAACGCTCGCCCGTCTTTGTTTATTACAAATTATTACAGAAAGTTATCTCTCTAAGAAGGTAAATGTCTGGCTGGGCAAGTCCGGGCTAATCTCCTTCCTGCGGTAGATGCGGGGTTGCACAAACAAAAGCAGAGTTTGCTTTTTTCGCCCCTGCAGTTGCGGTTGAAGCGCCCCGAACCATCTCATGGACCGATCGCCTTTGTTGGCTTTCTCTGGAAAAGCCAAATTGTTAAGAAGTATTAAGTAAATTAAAGTTTTGGTAAAAAAGGCTGGGGGAATAGGGAAAAAAGCAAAAATTCTGCCCCATGTCAGGATGGCAGCAGAATTGGGTGTGGGCAAAATCCAAAAGATTGCGATCCCGATCGCCACAGCGTCAGCTTTTGCCGGAAATATCAGCATTTAGCGACAAAACTCAGCCGTTGGAAGTTGAAAGACCGGCCCCGGTCTTTCATAACGCGGGGATGCTGGGTCCAGGGAGTCATTGAACTTGACCCCAGAGCCCGAATCTATATACTGTTTGTCGTCGCAGTGGTTGCAAAAAAACTGTCTTCATCTATCTGTTCTATGTTCTGCTTCCCACAGGCTAGTCGCAGGGAAGGGTGTGGCAAGCTGAGCATTGTTGATGGTGAGAAAACCAACATAGGCGATCGAGACCTGTCGAGGCAGGGCCATTTTTCTTTTAACATTAAAACTCAGCGAGATAGATGAGTTAGGATGTTCGCCTTTTATTAGGTTTGTTTTAAGGTAGGTTTTGACCTGCAGCGCACGCTTGCATCCCCCGACTAAAGTCACTCTTGCTTTCAACTTCTTTTCTGTGTAAAAGCCGAAGGAATTGCTAATTTTTAGTAGTAAGGTGGATAGGTGCTATCAGCCGTAGGCCTACAAACGGCGCGATCGAGCAGGCAGACGCATTGAAGTTAAAAGCTTTTTGCTTCCCCGGCATCGAACCGCCCAAAACCAGTCCCAAGTTAAACAGTTTTTTATTCAGAACTCAAAACTTAAAACTCTCTTACTGTAATCAGCCAGATGGATCGGCTGTAGCTGTCCGGCCGCAACCACCTTTATGCCCCACGATCGATCGTAATTTATGTCTTCAAATTCTCCCTCTTCTTGGCACACCGTAGCAATTGACCAAACTCTCCAGCAGCTAAGCAGCAACAAAGACGCTGGCTTGAGCAGCCAACAGGTGTCAGAACGCTTGCAGCAATACGGCCCCAACGAACTCGAAGAAACAGGAGGCCGCAGTCCGTGGTCGATTTTTGTCGATCAGTTCACCAACATCATGTTGTTGATGCTGATGGGTGTGGCCGTGATTTCGGCTTTTTTGGACATCAGGTCGAATACTTTTCCCAAAGATGCGATCGCCATTTTTGCGATCGTCATACTCAACGGCATTCTCGGCTATTTCCAAGAGCAAAGTGCCGAAAAAGCCCTCGCAGCCCTCAAAAACCTCGCTTCCCCCCTAGTCAGAGTCGTGCGGGACGGCAAAACTTCGGAAATAGCAGCCAAGGAACTTGTACCCGGAGACGTGATGCTGTTGGAGGCTGGGGTAAAAATAGCAGCAGACGCACGCTTGATCGAAACATCAAATCTGCAAGTCAGAGAATCTGCTTTGACAGGAGAAGCTCTAGCAGTCACCAAGCAAGCAGAGCTAGAACTTCCAGAAGATGCTTCCTTGGGCGATCGACTCAACCTGATTTTTCAGGGCACAGAAGTTGTTCAGGGACGAGCAAAGGCGATCGTCACCAACACCGCAATGCAAACTGAACTGGGCAAAATTGCCACCATGCTTCAGTCAGTAGAAAACGAACCGACTCCCCTGCAACAGCGGATGGATCAGTTGGGAAAGGTTCTAGTCTCCGGTGCCCTAACCTTAGTCGCAATTGTCGTCATCGGCGGCATGATTACCTTCCAAAACGGCAGCCTCGGGTTCGATACCAGCAGGTGGGAAGATTTGTTAGAAGTTTCTCTGAGCATGGCTGTGGCTGTGGTCCCCGAAGGACTCGCAGCAGTCGTGACAGTTACTTTAGCACTCGGAACTAGGCGGATGGTGAAGCGAAACGCCCTGATTCGCAAACTGCCTGCAGTAGAAACTTTGGGCTCGGTAACTACCATTTGTTCTGACAAAACAGGTACTCTGACTCAAAATAAAATGGTTGTTCAGATAGTGTCTACGGGCGACTGCACAGTCGCAGTCGCAGGCGACGGCTATGCCCCGATCGGAGATTTTACCGATCGCCTGACATCGACCAAAATTAATAATTTAGAGGAATATCCAGAACTCGAATCTTTATTAATTGCCTGTGCAGTTTGCAACGACGCAGTATTGCAACAAGAACAGCAAGAATGGCAGATTTTAGGCGACCCCACAGAAGGAGCTCTGCTGTGTGTAGCGGGAAAAGCAGGCATTTATAAGGAAAAACAGTCTCAATTGCTGCCGCGGACGGCGGAATTTCCTTTTTCTTCGGAACGCAAGCGGATGAGCGTGATTTGTGAAGTGCCCGGCAGATCGGGAAATTCGGGATTTCCCGCAGAAAAAGGACAGCAGCCGAATTATTTGATGCTGACCAAAGGTTCTCCAGAGTTGACTTTGGAACGCTGCAAAGGAATTATAGTCGGCGATCGAGTACAACCTTTAACCCAGGAAATGCGCGATCGCATCCTAGTGGAAAACAACAACATGGCAAGCGGCGGTTTGCGAGTTCTCGGTTTTGCGTACAAACTCTGGGAAAACATACCGCCCGAAGGTTCCGAGGAAACCAGCGAACAAGAGATGATTTGGCTGGGACTCGTCAGCATGCTGGACGCCCCGCGCCCGGAAGTGCGGGAAGCAGTGGTGAAGTGCCGCAATGCAGGGATTCGGGTGGTGATGATTACAGGAGACCACCAGTTGACCGCAAAAGCCATCGCCTACGATTTAGGTATTGCTAGAGAGGGCGATCGAGTTCTCACCGGTCAAGAATTAGAAAAGCTCAGCCAAGAAGAACTCAAACAGCAAGTCGAACAGGTTAGCGTTTACGCCCGTGTTTCCCCCGAACACAAATTGCGGATTGTCCAAGCTTTGCAAAGTTGGGGCAAATTTGTCGCGATGACCGGCGACGGAGTTAACGACGCCCCCGCCTTGAAACAAGCCGATATCGGCATCGCCATGGGGATTACCGGTACCGATGTCAGCAAAGAAGCTAGCGATATGGTACTCCTCGACGACAACTTCGCAACTATTGTGGCCGCCGCTGAAGAAGGGCGAGTGGTTTATAGCAATATTCGCCGCTTTATTAAGTACATTTTGGGCAGCAACATCGGCGAAGTTTTGACAATTGCGGCCGCACCTTTAATGGGTTTGGGAGGAGTGCCGCTGACGCCGCTGCAAATTTTGTGGATGAACTTAGTAACAGACGGCGTTCCCGCTTTGGCCTTGGCCGTGGAACCGGGGGAACCGAACGTAATGAAAAGGCCTCCTTTCAGTCCGCGAGAAAGTATTTTTGCGCGGGGTTTGGGTTCTTACATGATTCGGATCGGGATTATTTTTGCAATTTTGACGATCGCGATGATGTCCTGGGCTTACGGATATACGACCAACCCTAACCATGTCGGAGATCCCGAGGCTTGGAAAACAATGGTGTTTACAACTCTTTGTTTGGCGCAAATGGGTCACGCGATCGCAATTCGGTCTAACACTCAGCTAACTATTGAGTTAAATCCCTTCACTAATGTTTTTGTGTGGGGGGCTGTAATTGTGACTACTATTCTGCAATTGATGCTGATTTATGTTCCGCCACTGAGAGCATTTTTCGGCACTCATTATTTAACGGGGTTTGAGTTGCTAGTTTGCTTCGGTTTCAGCGCTCTAATGTTTGTCTGGATCGAAATGGAAAAACTGTTCTTGCGCTTTTACAAATCTAGAAAATAGTGTTAACGGCTGACGAAGGCTGAGCGAGGTTTCATTATTAGCTATAACGCTCGATTGGGTACTATTTTCAAGAATATCCGCCAGGGGCTGAAACCCCTGGCTCACAGCGAAATTCAGGGCTATGAAGACTAAATAGATTGTCTCACGATTAAACATTTATTACTTCGTTATAATGTCATTGCGAGCGTAACGCTGGGCGAAAACCGCCAGAGCAAAGGCTCGCGGTTACCAACCCGTAAGGTGCGCCCTACGATGACTGTATTACCAATTACCAATTACCGATTACCAATTATCGATTACCACTTACTAATATTATGTATTTGAAAACGCTGCACCTACGGCAGTTTCGGAACTACTTCGATCAAAAGGTAGCGTTTGACGCTCCCAAAACTATTTTAGTAGGAAATAACGCGCAAGGAAAATCTAACTTGTTAGAAGCGGTAGAGTTGCTTTCTACCTTAAAAAGCCACAGGGTAGGGCGCGATCGCGATTTAATACTCGACTCAAAGCCGATAGGGCAAATTGATGCTACACTCGAACGCCAAACCGGAGCGATTGACTTAGCTTTAACTCTTCGCTCTGGGGCGCGTCGGACACTGAAGATCAACGGTGAACCGCTGCGCCGCCATTTAGACTTTTTGAGCGTCTTAAATGTAGTGCAATTTTCTTGTTTAGATTTGGACTTAGTGCGCGGCGGGCCCGAAGGAAGGCGCAATTGGATCGATCGCCTAGTCATCCAATTAGAACCGATTTACGCTCACATTTTGCAGCAGTACAACCAAATTTTGCGCCAGAGAAACGCTCTGTTGAAACGTTCTAAAGAAATCAGGAAAGCGGAATTTTCCGAAGGTTTTGACAAGATGCGATTTATCGGATCTGAAACTCCCGAAGATCAAAATATCGCAGAATTCCCAATGCCCAATGCCCAATGCCCAATGCCCAATGCCCAATCCCCCATTCCCAGTTCAGAATTAGCTTTGTGGGACGCACAGTTGGCGACAGCGGGCGCTCGCGTCATCCGCAGGCGCGATCGAATTTTGGAACGTTTGATGCCTTTAGCTCGAAATTGGCACCGTTCAATTAGCGGTTCAGCAGAAGTTTTAGATGTGAAATACGATGCGAATATTGAAGTAGGGGCGGAATTAATCGCTAAAGATAATCTCGAAGGAGTGCGACAAGCATTTTTAGAGAAAATTCAAAAAAGGGCGATCGCGGAACAGTTTCAAGGAACTACTTTAGTGGGTCCCCACCGCGACGACATTACATTTACCATTAACAATACCCCAGCTCGTCAATACGCATCTCAAGGTCAGCAGCGAACTCTGGTATTAGCATTAAAATTAGCCGAACTGCAGCTTATTGAAGAAGTCGTCGGCGAAGCACCTTTACTCTTGCTCGACGATGTGCTTGCAGAACTCGATCTGAGCCGCCAAAATCAACTTTTAGAAACAATTCAAGAACGATTTCAAACTCTGATTACTACAACTCACCTAGGCGCTTTTGATGCTCAGTGGCTGCGACAAACCCAAATTCTCTCCGTCGTTGCTGGACAAATCAATCGATTTTAGATTTTAGGTTTTAGATTTTAGATTGACAAATTTTCTGTTTCATGGTAAGGGTACAAAAAAAATGAAAAATTGGCATTATGAGCTCTATTCGAGATAGGATAAAGGTTAATTTTGATTGCCGCTTTCGCTTCCATTTTTCTAACCCTTATGAAGCATTACATTTCCCGTCTGTTAGCCCTGGTATTAGTTGTTGTCATCGGCGTAGCGGGCTGTACCAATGTTCCGGCCACTCTGAGTGGAGATTATGGCCAAGACACATTAGCATTAGTGAACAGCTTGAGAACAGCGCTCACTTTGCCAGAGGGCACGCCGGAAAAAGCAGCCGCTCAAGCCAAGGCTCGCACAAGTATCAACGATTTTTTTGCTGCCTACCGCCGCGATCCCGCTCTTACCAAGCTGGCCTCTTTCACGACAATGCGGACGGCCTTAAACTCTTTGGCTGGACATTACAGTTCCTATCCCAACCGTCCTGTTCCTGAAAAATTGAAAAAGCGTCTTGAGTCAGAATTTCAGCAGATTGAAGCTGCTCTTAACCGAGGAGCTTAATCTCAAAATTTAGGATCAAGGATAAATTTTAACAATTCATCTTCATCCTTGATATTTGAGTGTTAACAATTTTTAGTAGAAATATCAACTGCTTTTAGCGCCCACTGTACCCAGGCGCTTTTTTATGCAGCATTTAGGTAAAAAATACTGAAAAATCGAACTGGATTATGATATCAAATCCGGGCTTTTTACCCCCTTTATTTTTGAGTCCGCGAAGGCGCGTGGCTCCGCACCAACACTTAGGCAGAGGAAAGTTTGTATAACATAGCAGCGGTTTAATCGCGGAGTCTTATCTTACCCGATCGCCCTTATTGAATTTAAATAGCCTCCAGATAGAATTTGCATTGTGCGATCGACTTGTGCCATAACTAAGTCAACCGAAAAAAGTAGAAAATTTGTAGCTGCTTGTTGAGCGCGATCGCATTTTTGCGATCGCCACCCAATTTAAACCAGAAAACCCCATTCCATTCTCCCATGAAAATTGCACCAACTCGCATCGCGAATTTTCAACACCAGCGACGCTTTTTAAGTGCGGTAACTGCTGTTTTAACCAGTAGCTTCATCAGCCAGCTTGTTTGGCCGTTTATCGGAAATCAACCAGCTTTTGCCCAAACATCAGCCTACTGCCAATTATCCCAAGAACAGGTCAATCAAAAAGAAGACTTGCGCCGCGCCGCGCTCTCGGGAAAACGGGAATCTCAGCAAGCATATTTTGCGGTTTTGAACAAACACGCGCGGGAAATAGCAGAATGCCGCCAAAAAACTTGGCCGGAAACCCAAGCAGTTTGGCTGCGTTTGTATCCCTGCGATGTCAGACCCGGAGAACTCGATCGAGTATTAGACAAAGTTGTGAATAAAGGCTACAACCAAGTCTATATAGAAACATTTTATGACGGTCAAGTGCTGCTACCAGTCGCAGACAATCCTACGGCTTGGCCTTCTGTTTTGAGAAATCGCGGTTACGAGAAATACGACTTGTTAGAAAAGGCGATCGCCAAAGGCAAACAGCGAGGTTTAAAAGTATATGCCTGGTTGTTTACCATGAACTTTGGGTATACCTATTCTCAGCGTCCCGACAGACAGCAAACCCTCGCTATCAACGGTAAAAATCAGACAACTTTAACAGTAGTTCAAGACGCAGGAATTAACGATGACTTAGGAGAAGTTCCGGGCAATCAAGCCTTTATCGACCCGTACAACCCACAAGCACGGCAAGACTATACTTTGTTAGTAAATCAAATAGTCAAGCGCAAGCCGCAAGGAATGTTATTCGATTACATTCGCTATCTACGCGGCGTCGGACCCGCTTCAGTTGCTACCAAAGTTCAAGACTTGTGGATTTACGGCCCAGCATCGCAGCAAGTTCTTTTGCAGCGGGCTAGCAATCAGCAAGGGCGAGATTTAATTCAGCGATATTTGACTAAGGGATTTATCAATCCTAATGACGTTCAAGCAGTAGTCAAACAGTATCCAACTGAGCGAGAACCTCTTTGGCAGGGCCGAATTCCGCAGGCGATGTCAGTAGCAACTCCACCTTCTAGAAGAGAGAATGCCGCATCAAGATCGGCCTCAACAACTCCCGCTGCTAACAAGCCAAAGGCTGCAACTGCCACACCAAAACCGATACCGCCACTTCCCGATACTGGCATTCTGCAAAAAGACCTCTGGAAACTGAGCGTTGCTCACGCAGTCCAAGGGATTTTAGATTTTTTTGGAATAGCTATTCAACCAGCTCAAAGGATGGGAATTCCTGTAGGAGCAGTGTTTTTTCCCACTGCAAATCAAGCGATAAATCAAGGGGGATATGATTCGAGATTGCAGCCTTGGGACAGCTTTCCGGCTGCGGTGGAATTCCACGCCATGTCTTACGGAAATTGCGGTGATGTAAGCTGCATTGTGCCACAGGTGCAGCGGACAGTGAGTTTAGCGCCTGCGGGAGCAAAAATTATTCCTGCCATTGCTGGAGATTGGGGAAAACCTCTCAGAAATCGGCCGTCTTTGGAGATTCAAATGCAGGCAATTCGCTCGGCTACGCCGCAAATTAATGCGGTGAGTCATTTTGCTTTTGGGTGGCAAGAACTGGAGGATGAAAGGGCGCGGCAAACTTGCCGGTTGTAGGGGGATTCGTTGTTGTAGAGATGCGATTTGTAGCGTCTCTACAAAACTGGATTTGGGAAAGCAGCTAACTGTTGGACAAACTCTTGATGTGCGTCACTGTTTAATCCGGCTTGAAGAGTTGCGATCGCACTTGGCATATCCCCGTCTAATAGTGCTGAAACAGCCAGCCACAAGCCCGGAAAAACTCGGCTGCGGATAATTCCTTCTGCATCGGGTAGCAGAGAAATATATTCTTCTTCCTGCAAGGAAAACCAATCGAGCCGGCGATCAATTACTTGCCAAACGAGATATTCTCTCACCATGCTGCGGCGGTAAACTCGCTTTTTGTCTCGCAGATCGATCGTAGCGGTACTAGCAGCAATTTCGGCAACAAATTCGGGCGCGCCTACGATGTAGCCGTCATCGCTGAGGCTAGTTGCACCGCCTCGTCGGGAATCAATTAGCAGTACAGCATCGGGCTGGGGTTCGTTATCCACGTCGAGACGCACGGTGGGCTTATCGCCGAGCCGAGTATGACAGGTAAAAGCAGCATAAAAGCCCAGACAAGTCATCAGGCGAGCATGGGGTTCGGCGTGGGGTTCAAAGCGTAAGGGTGAAGCCATATAAACAATTCCTTCGATCAATTCTGCTTTTTTGAGTCCCGGCATCGCTGTATAGCGTCGCTCGAATTCGGCACGGGTTAGCAAATCGCCATTTTCCAAAGGAGGGATGCTGATGCAGCTGAGATTTGCGGGAGCAATCATGGCTTTTCTCCTGTTGTTATGCGTCGGTATCTTTAATTTTATCTAATTTTAGGCATACCTGTAAGCCAGAGTTATATTATCAGAAATAAATGCTGTGGCAAATGAGTACCAAATTGGCCAGTCAATGGGCGCTAAAAATCTTGTTCTTAATCGGATCGATCGCCCTAATTTCCCTTATTTCTGAAACGCGACAAACAGCAAACTCACATTCGCTCGCCCAACAAATCGCACCCGTTGAAAATCCCCCGCCAAACCTCCTGAAACCCCGAAAACTCAAAACACCCCATTCTCCCTCCCCAACTCCCTCTCCCAAACCTCCCGAACAACCTTTAGTCTTCGCACCGCCCGCGCAATTTCGCAGCCAAATTGTTTATAAAGCCAGTATTAACAACTCAAAAGTTATCGCCCTGACATTTGACGATGGCCCTTCGCCTGAAACTTTGAAAATATTAGAAATTTTGCAGAAACATCAAGCTGTAGGCACATTTTTCTGCTTGGGCACCAATTTGCGGGAGTATCCAGAAATTGCGAAAAGAGTTGTGCAAGCGGGAAATGCGATCGGCAACCATACTTGGCATCACTATTCTCACAATGTTACCGAAAAAACAGCATCCGATGAAATTTATAATACTGGCGTTCATATTTATCGATCGACTGGGGCAAAAAGTTTCTTGTTTCGCCCGCCCGGCGGCCGCTTAAGTAGGTAAACAAAATTAATTGCCGACTGAGTTGACTTGAAACACTTAATACGTCTAAAGAGTAACAAAGTCGGATGTGTAATTAATTTTGTGTAGGTACTTAAATAACGGTTTGGCAGCTTACGCTAAAAATAAGAATTATGTAGTGGTTATGTGGTCGATCGACCCTAAAGACTTTTTGCAACGTCCGGCCGCTGCGATCGCCCTTACCGTGCTATCCCAAGCGACATCGGGGGCGATCGTATTGTTGCACGACGGCGGCGGCAATCGCCAGCAAACAGTCGAGGCACTATCTGCAATTATTCCCAAACTCAAACAGCAGGGATATCGTTTTGTAACCGTGCCGCAATTGCTGGAAATGCAAGCCACGCAAAAACAGCGAATTGCCGATCGAAAATCCCAATGAACAGACATCTGGGTCAAATTAACTTACTGAGAATTTCATTTGCGTTCATTTGCGTTCATCTGCGGTTAAAAATTCCAATTATGCTAAACTCATTAATAACCATAAAACCCTGTATTAATCATCATGCAAAAACTTTTATTTATCAAGAGACATCAACCTCCGCTATCTAATCGATAAATTCGGCTTGCAGCGAGTTCGCAACAGCGAATTTTTCCGAGAATGGCAAGAAAACTTACCCGAAATAACAGACTCAGAAAAACAATTGCTCGATCGCGTCCAAGACATATACTTCAACTTGGTAGACGCCCCGCCTGTATTAGAAAATGCAGTCAAGCTAACAATTATCAGCCCCATTTTGTTTATTGCCGGTCTGTATGAGTCTCCTTTTCAAGTCAAAGCCGAAAAGTCTATCGCCATTCAAGAGGAAGACGAAGGCAGAATCATCGAAGGCAGAATAGATATCCTAATTATGAAAGCAAACTTGTGGGTGACAGTAATTGAATCCAAACAACTTTCGTTTTCAACTGACGAAGCACTAGCCCAACTCCTGACATATATGCTCGCAGGTCCCAATGCGGAAACTCCTACTTTCGGAATGATTTCCACAGGTGCTAACTTCTCTTTTGTGAAGTTAGTCAGAGGGGAAACTCCCCAGTATGCCTTATCTCCAGAATTTGTAATCCGCAATCCCGGCAATGAATTGTACCGGGTTTTGCAGATTTTAAAACGCCTGAGTCAACTTCCCCACTAGCAATAAAAGGCATTTTGAGTTATCTTTCAAAGCAGACAATATCTAATATCTCAAATTTCAAACTGGTGCGAGCATGGTAAATTACTGGATAGTCGGCGGTGTGGCAATAGCTTCTGTCTGCTGGGCAGAAATAATACGAGACTTTTATCACGTCGTGTCCCATTATTGGGCCCCCCTGCAAAAGCTGCACACCTGGCATCACCGCGTTTTCCGCCCAAATTTGACCCCCGTTAGCGAGACAATTTACAAGCAAGCACACTGGCGTCACGACGTACCCGAAGCTGCAGCGATGATGGTTTTAGGCTTGTTGCTGTGGGTTGTAGCTTATTTTGGGCTGCCGGAATATCACTGGGGTGCAGCAGCAGGTTGTATTTATACTTTAGGCTTTTTGTTGAGCGCGATCGCCCGCGGGTGCGGCATCAAAGGTGCAGACGAATTAACCGACATAACTCACCAACCGGGACACTTCCTTACTCCCCCTGGCAAGTGGTTAGTTAATAAACCTTATCACTGGCGGCACCACTTCGACAATCAAAATGCTTACTATTGCGGTACTTTCACCTTAATAGATAAACTTATGGGTACAGCACTTTCTCTCAAAGGCAAAACTGTAGCCGTCACCGGTGCATCGGGAACTTTAGGTCGTTCGCTTCTCAAACACCTTCACAAAGCTGGTGCAAAAGCGATCGCCCTCACCTCTGGAAATGAGGAAATTACTTTGAATGTAGACGGCGAAAGTTTACCTGTAAAAACCATAACTTGGCAAGCTGGCCAAGAGGCAGACTTAGCCCTATTTTTAGAAAAAATCGATATTCTCGTCATCAATCACGGGATTAATGTACACGGAGAAAGAACAGGAGAGGCGATCGCAAACTCCTACGAAATTAACACTTTTTCCGCGTGGCGGCTGATGGAACTCTTTTTCTTAACAGTCCGCACTAACGAAAACATTGCTTGCAAAGAAGTCTGGATCAACACTTCCGAAGCAGAAGTAATTCCCGCTGTCAGTCCCCTGTACGAACTCAGCAAACGCGCCCTCGGAGATTTAGTCACCCTGCGCCGGCTAGACGCACCCTGCATCGTTCGCAAACTGATTTTAGGGCCGTTTAAAAGCAACTTAAACCCGATCGGCATCATGTCTCCCGACTGGGTAGCACAGCAAGTTGTCAAACAAGCTAAAGCCGATTCGCGCAATATCATCGTGACAATTAATCCTTTGACTTTTATCGTTTTTCCAGTCAAAGAGTTTTTTGTTTCTCTCTACTTCCAAATTTTCAGCCGGAAAGCAGTCTCTTTGGCAGATATAGAATTAGAGCGATCGGACGTTGAAGTAAGAACTAAGTAATATCAAATCCCGTTAAATCAACCTAATGCTTCTAGGGTTCTAGGTGAAGTACGCATGACTTACGCAGTACATTCGGGCTTCACCTAGTGAACTTACAGTGAGAATTGGTATTACTTCTTTCCTAGCAACTCTGCTTTCTTTAGAAGTAGTTTCAGCCTGCTTGGCAACAGTTGATTGAGATCCCAGCGATAACCAAGGTATTTCAAATGATTCCAGGGGTTCAGGAAACCTGTATGAAGATTAACAAACTCTGGCTGGGACTTACCGTTACGGGCAACCACAAAATAGGGTGGTTTGAGAGAAGGATCGACGTGATTGAGGGACATATATTCAATCACATAAGCCCAGCGGGTTTCCTGCGAAACATTAGGTGTTGTACTGTGAAGTGTCAGCGAGGAAAACAAAACAAGATCCCCCGCTTCTGCTTCAATAAAGAGTGGACTGTCAGGAGTTCCATCATACACAGCATAGTTACCTTCAAATTTGTGCGGCAGCCGTTTTTTGTTACTGCCCGGTTGTAACCACAGCCCACCATTTTCGGGGGTCATTCTGGTAAGTGCAATCCACAGTTGGTAGTGATTATCCTTAAGGTTGCTGTAGCCATTGTCCTGATGCCAAGGAAAGGTTTCTGCTCCCGGTCCTTTGGCTACTGCCTGATCCCACCGCACCCAGAAATTTGGACCAATGAATTGTGCAAGCAGTTCCACCAGTCGGGGTTGAGAGATGAAGTTTTGGATTTTTTCACTGTATTGGAATAGCTGACTGTGAAAAGTTAAGCTTCCTTTATTCAGATTATTGTCAATGTGCTTCGGATCGGCTTCTTTAATATCCTCGATCAGTGTTCTCATCTCGGCTTCTGAAAAAAAACCCCGGAACTTAACATATCCATCTTGATTAAACTGATCGATTAATTTTGTCTGTCCCATCTGCTTTACATCTTGAATCAATTTCTCGGTTTTAAACAATGTTTGGTACAAATTAAAAATTTAGTTAATTTGCAACAGAGACGAAGCAGTCATAGCAAAAATAATTGGCAAACTTGTAACTTTAGAAATCCGGTTTTTTGGAGAAACCGGATTTTTATATCTAATTTTTTTTGCCTGTCAGCTTAATTACTAACCTCAGCCATTTCAATCACGCGACCGTCGTAATCCTTGACCAAAAAATTCAGGGGCTTTTCGCGGCGAATTTTATAACTAATTCCGCGAGTTTGTACCCTCATCAATAGCTGATCCAAACATTCGCGATCGAAACAAACGTGACGCGGGCGATTTTTTTCTCCTACACCAGCGCCGCTAATAATGTGCAGTTGGGTATTTTTCATCAACTGATACCACAAACCCTCGGGACTCCCCATGGTTTGAGAGCTCGTTGCCCTCCCGACATTCGGCGACAAATACAGCGGATCGATACCAGTTGTCCCCAAAGTTTGCTCGTAATTGTAGTAGTAGTGCAGCGGCACTTCTGCTACTGGCAGGTTTAGCATACCTTCATAGAACTCCCTCGCTTGTCCGAGATCCGATACCATCACCGTATGTACCTTCGGAGCACTGGTGAGAAACATCCACATCGCCCCCGCATAGGCGGCCAGCAGCATCACCATAATCCCTTGAGTCGAAAACAAGCTGTCCAGGGGCAGGGACGGCAAAAAAGAGCTCAAGTACAAAGGCCGAAGTCCAAAAGCAATAAAACTAACTGCTAGAGTCATGAATTATAAGAAAGGGTAAACAACGAAATTTATCAAGATTGCAGTCGCGATCGCCCGCGAGACTTAAACTATTAGCTTAGCCATCTATGTTAGCAAAAACTAGCGGTTAAGCCCTACCCGATGAAAGTCTTTGTATACGGCACACTCAAACCGGGGGAGTGCAACTACCTCCGCTACTGCGAAGGAAAAGTTGTGGATGCTTGCCCCGCGATCGCCCGCGGTCAACTTTTTGCCCTGCCGATCGGCTATCCTGCGATGATGGCCGGAGATGGCACAGTCTGCGGTTTTCTCCTCTGTTTCGCAAGCTCTGCTATTTTGGACGATTTAGACCGATTGGAAGACTATCATCCGCTGCGGGAACCGACACAAAACGAATATCAGCGACAGGAAATCGAAATCTTCGATCGACACCTCAAACCTCTAGGGACGGCTTGGGCATACTTCATGTTACCCGATCGCGTTCGTTCCCTAGGAGGCATCTGGCTGCCCCACGGCAGATGGGAAAATAGGTTTTTCACCAAATAAGGTGGTTAATGCCGATGAGCTTAGGAAATTGCCATTGCAGTGCGATCCTCTTCGAGGGCTTCGCTAACGGGCGGATCGAACCTGTAACCGTAACCCCGAATAGTTTTAATAAACTGCGACCCCGTAGCATCAACTTGAATCATTTTCTTGCGAATCTGACCGATATGTACGCTAACAACTTGCTTTTCTCCTGTGTCGTCGCAGTTCCACCCCCAGATTTTTTCGATTAGCTGTTGGCGACTCCAAGATTGACCGGAATGACTTGCCAAAAAATACAAGATATTAAATTCCAAGGCTGTTAACTTGATAATGCGATCGTTGAGGGTTGCTTCCCGGCGCGCTGAATCGATCGCGAATTGATCGAATACAATACGTGATGGAGTCACAGGTCTCATCCGTCTCAACACAACTTCTATACGAATTGCCAACTCTGCCAAACCAAAGGGTTTACAGATATAATCATCAGCACCTGCAGACAGGACTTTAAGTTTATCAGCTTCGTCTGTGCGGCTGCTTAGCATGATCACAAAAACATTAGTACGGCGCTGCATTTCCTGGCAGAGGTGATAGCCTGTAGTATCCGGCAAATTCCAATCGAGGACTACTAGCAGTGGCTTTAGTTTCTCAAAAAATTCTAAAGCCGTCTCGCCATCTGCTGCCGAATCTACTTGATATTTCTGAGTTAAAAAACGATGAACTAAAGTGCGAATGGATGGGTCATCATCCACAACTAGAATCTTGGGATCAGTATCAGTAGTCATCACAAAAAAATATTTTTATTGTCAGTTGAAACTTGGCAATTACAGTACAGCTTTAGTCAAGCATAAATCCCAGCTCGCTCCAAATAACTGGCAATTCTTCAATTAACTTAGCTTGGAGGTCAAAAGGCTCTCCCATATCCCAAATTTTGACTTCTAGACGTTCGTTAAATAGGGCTTGCTGAATAATCGAGCGCATATTGCGTGGCCTGGGTTTCGCTCGCACGATCGAGAATAAAGTGCAAGATA